>NZ_AYWU01000009.1:0-258711 GCF_000502375.1 Mesorhizobium sp. L48C026A00
AGCCCTTTGGTCAATGTCTCCTGGACCAGGTCGTCGGCATCGTCGGGAACCCGGCAGAAGGTGCGGGCGAAGGCGCGCAAGGCAGGTATCAGGTCAACGATGGAAACGTCATCCGTTTCCTGGTTGGCCAAGGGGTAGCCCCTGGAGGACAATGGTCCAGCTCCCAGCAAGAAAGAGTTGATGAACGCAGACGCTAGCTAAATGCATGAAGGTTTGGATCGTTCCGGACATCGAAATAAGGTGCTGGAAAATCTCGGATTGGGCGGGCGGCCGTCTATGACCGGTCGTTGTTCTTGGCCGCCTCTTCCCGCTGCTTTTTCAGGACTTCGTCAGTCCCGACCAGCTTTTTCGCCCCGCCGGATATCGCTGTGGACACCACCGCCGGCGGGTCGCTCGCGGGAAAAGAATCCTCAAGCCCGGCCTGCAACTGGTCTTCCAGGGTCTTCGGCTCTTCCGACCGACCAGGCGTCCTTCGGGCTTCTGCTCCCTCCAGCGGCTGTTTCATGTCAGGCGAACTACTGACCTCGCGAACGCAGGCGTAAAGCTGTTCGATGGCAAATTCCTTCATTGTCTCGAAATCGGCCTTCTCATCGCGCATTGCCTCGATCTTATCGACCATGGTCTTCTCGAACCGGTCAAGGCTATCGCGTCCGCAAGCCTGGCAAAGACGCAACAATGCTTCGTGGAGCACTTTCGGACCAAAATAAGCAGACGCCTCGAGCTTGAGCCGCTGCAGATGCTCTGGAGTCACCGCCTGAAGTTTTGACATATGCAGCCCCTTTCGCCTGCCGAGCATATCAACGGCGTTGGTCGGCAGATGTTCCAATCACCCGCGACCGGGCTCGCTAAACGGGTCGCTCGGCCACTCAACGCCATGCCGAACGCCAACGCCAACGATAGCGGGCTCTCTCACCTGACATTTGCGTAATGTCTTTTAACCCATTGGTCTTCTTGAAGATTCCGGCTCAAGCTAATTCAAGCCTGGCAATGGCAGTCGGCCACGCCGGTTCAAGAATCCCGGACGGCAAGGCACTACCTGCATCTTGCGAGCGGAGCCTGGCGATCTTCGCCTGGGCTCCGCAAGCCTGTCACCACCAGGAATCAGGCGGCGGCTTGGAGGGCACGTTGGTTGACACCACCCTCGCCCAACCCGGTCAGCGCTTCGTCTGTCGCGACCTCTTCCTTGAGCGTTGCCTTGAGAAGGGCGGCGACATCGGCCTTTCCCATCTGTTCCGCCCAGGCGACAAGAGTGCCGTACCGGGCGATCTCGTAATGTTCGACGGCTTGCGCCGCTGCGACCAGTCCGGCATCGAGCGCAGGAGCACCGTCATAGTCTTCGAGGATCTCGGAGCCTTCTTCAATGATGCCGTCGATCGCCGGGCAGGTCTTGCCGCGTGCCGCCTTGCCAAATTTCTCGAACACCTCCTCGAGCCGGTCGACGTGAACTTCCGTCTCCATGCGATGTTTTTCGAAGGCAGCAGTCACTTTTTCCGACTCCGCGCTTTTGGCCATTTTCGGCAGCGCCCTCAGTATTTTCTTTTCGGCGTAGTAAAGATCTTTCAGCCCGTCGAGGAACAGGTCCTCAAGGCCCTTGGTTGTCGCTTTCGCAGCTTTTTTCGCAGTTGCCATGGTCGTCTCCCGCTGAGGTTTGGAGCTAGCCTCCCTAACTGGGAAGGCGACCGATAACCCCGCCGGCCGGCAACAAGTTCCCTGATGATTCGAGCCGCTGGAAATTTTTCGCCTCAGGCCGCGCAGGTGCTGCAAGGCTTACGCTGGCGAGACGGCGGTGCGAGCAAATGGCTTCGCCAGCAATCGGCTCAATCGATCCGCTTGATACGACCCTTGTCGAGACGGAACACTCCATCCTGGCCGCCCTGCCTCTCAAAATCGGTAAGCAGATCGTCCCAGGTCCCGAGGAATTCGCCACAGTCGTCGCAAAGGATCCGGTCGTCAGGACCGGCGTCGGCCGGAATCCTCAGCCTTATCGTCAAGCAATAAGGGCATTCCAACTGGTGGTTAAGATACTGTGTGGTCATCGACGACAGCAAGAATGCACTGGAAACGTGGCCCCTGCAACCTGCTCGCGCCGGGGCAGGACGCTTGCATTGATTATATGCCGTCTTTGGTCGGAGGCCAGCCAGACTGGGCAGTCGGCGGAATGTTGTCGGAAGTCACCTCACCCCGCTTGAGTTTTCGAATGGCCTCATTGGCTTCGAGTTCATCGAGGCCGGAAAGCGGCATGCCGTCAACCACGACGGCTTCCTCGCTCTCGTCGTCATAGACTTCCCACAGGCCGTCCGAATTCTGTCGTTTGTTGTAGATGGTTGGCATGGCCGCTCCCCTTGATACCGCTATTGAACGCGTGCTACCCACGCCAGAGCCTGGGTCTTTTCGTCCGCCGGGAACACCCGCGCCTCGATCTGCGGGAACAGTGCGCCCGTCATTTCGGTAGCTGCCTTGATCCACTGTTTTTCGGACACCACTGCGGCACGCTGGAAGCGGTGGAGTTCGCCAAGTTTGCTCAAGCCGTACTGCAGATCGCGGCGCAACGCGTCGCCCGTCATGTCCTCCAGATCGGTAAGGTCGGCCAGGATGCCGATCTCTTCATGTTCGCTCAGTTTCTCTTCGATGGTCGGGATGATCTTGTCGTAGTCCTCCGCGGTCACGGTACCGGCAACGCGAAATGCGGCGACATTCCCAGGAGCAGAAATAACCTCGATCACTTTTTCCTCCTTCGGATTGGTTTTCGGGATCATGCCGAACAACTCAAGCCGCCGACGGATGTTCCCTGGTCCTAAGCGTTTTTAGACACTAATCCGCCGCTTTCTTTGGCGGCTCCCGGGTCGCATGCGTGACGACGGTATAGCGCGTGATCGGACCCTCATCGGGGTCTTCTCCTTGAAAGTGAACGTCCGCGTTGTCAGGCGGCCGGCTGGTATTGCCGAACGTCTTGACCGCGGACGCACGCACCAGTTGGATGTCCGGGTCCTGCTTCATGATTTTTATTGCCGCAAGCTCGGCCGTGCTGCTGCCGCCAATGCGCCAGCTGGCCTCGAGCACACCGGATCGCCAGATACCCGACGAATCGACACCCTGGCCGATATCGTAGTTGCGCCGCGAGGCGAAAAATCCAGGACACTCGGCCATCGCCGCGTCATAGGCCCTCGCCTGCGCAATTGCCAAAGCTAGTGCGCGGGGAAGCTGAAGGTCTTCGAGAGCTTCCCATCCGCCGCGCACGACGATGAGATCAGACCCGCCATAAACGGATTGTCCCGCATTGTCGGTCGTCGTCGTTTGAGTGCCGTAGTAGGCGACCATGATTTCGTCGATCTCCGTTCTGCCAACACTCAATGTGACGACGTCACGAAGGTCGGCTTCGAGCACCAGACCGCACTCGTCCAAGTCGGGGGAGCGGTATTGCTCGAGCAGTCTCTCGACGTCAGCGACCGTGCGAACGATGTGCTGGTCCTGGCCTCGCGAGGCAAGCGGTGGCTTGAGCCGGGCCAGCCCATGCCTCAGCAGGCGTTGCGCTGCTCGCAGCGCATCGTGCCGCGAAAACACGGTGTAGCCAGGCAATACTGCGGCGGCGACAGTTCTGCCGAAGCCGGTTGACCATTCTTTCGGTCGCTCGGCCAGGTCGTCGACCAGTTCGTGGGTTATCGCCTTAGTGGTCGCGAATCGCCAAGGCACCACGCCGCCGAAGAGGTCTTGCGGCCCGTTGATACCCAGCCGCGCCGCATCGCTGGCAAGCAAGCTGTCGTCCGGCACGAAGTACAAGCGCCCGCCATTGCCGCTGCTGTGGCCTAGACCCTGCCGGAAGGCAAACCCCTTGAGCGTGGCAATGGTGCGGGCGACGGCAGCTATGGCTTCCCGCTCGTGAGCGTAGAGAGGCTCGCAGCCCGGCGCGGGGAATGCGATCACGGTGCCTTTTGGCTGGCTCGGCTGAGTGCCTCTGTGCTCGGTCATCTCGCTCATTCCGTTGCTTCCTCGTCATGGCTATTGGGCGCCGATGTTTGCGGTCCCTACGCGCCCTGCCCCGGGAGAACGCAGCAGATGGCAGAACGTTCAGCCCGGATTGGCATGCTCGCCGCGTGGGCGCAGACGCTGGTATCCAGCCGTGACCTTGGAGCGCGCTGCGGTGCAGAACCTTTGATCGCCGAGGGACAGCGCCCCCCTCTGTCCTGCCGGACATCTCCCCCACACGGGGGGAGATCGGCAGCTTCGCGGACAGCGTCCCTTTTTTGCACGGTTGGTGGTTGGCGAAATCAGTGATGGAGGCCAATCTCCCCCCTCGTGGGGAGATGTCCGGCAGGACAGAGGGGGGCGCGACGGATCGCTGCGGAGCGCTTTTATTCTGAGCCGCTGCATTCTTCGGCTGATTGCCACTGGAACGGCAACAGCCGGATGACCCGCGTTTTAATCATTCGCGTTGAATATCCCGGCTGACCGTTCGCCGCCGTCGGCTTGCAAGGATGGCGGAAAGGGTGACCGGGCGGAAATCCCAGCTGTCGACGCCGGCGTCGTACTGGCGTGTGACCGGGCTCAGCCTGCCGTGGGAATGGCCATGCAGATTGATCGATTTCTTGCCGATCTGATTCCAGGTGCGAAAAGGATAGTGGCAAAGGATCAGCAATCTGCCGTCTATCGTCAGTTCCTTGTAATGCTGTGTGCTGGCCCAACCCGCAGCCTCTATGGTCGCCGCGCCATCGTTGTTGCCGATAGTCAGATGCTTCTCGCCATGAAGAGACGACAGCAGCGATGCAACGAATTCGGCCGATCCCTTGGCAAAGTCGCCGAGATGCCAGATCTGGTCATCCGGGCTGACGGTTTCGTTCCAGAGCGAAATCAGCGCTCGATCGTGTTCGGCCAGCGAGCCGAACGGGCGGCGATCGATGCGCAGAATGCGGGGATCGCTGAAATGTGTGTCGGCCGTGAAATAGATCATGGTCGTTCACAGCCTTTGCGGACGTTGTCCGAACCTCGCCTTCCCGCAATTAACATTTGAGGTGGCCAACAAGATCAGACGCGGCTAACATACTCCTCGCTTTGGAGAGTATCGTGCGCACGAGACGTTTCAGAAAGCCAATTGTCGTTCAACCCGGTCGGATCGATCGTGACAGGGTTGTTTTGTCTGTCTCCGATGCGGCTGAAGTGCTGCTGAAGGACTGGCCGACGCCAGCGTCCAAGACGCGTCTGGCTGCAATCGCAGCCTGCCTTGCTGTTATCCGCGGCGATAAGCCGCCAAGGGTCGCGCGCCAGGCGTTCATCGTCGCGGCCAAGGACGCGAGGATCCTGCTCGGCGAACAAATCTAGCCCCGTCAGGCAGAGCCTCGTTCAGGCCGTTCGATCTCTTCCTTTGACCTGCTCCTGCAGATTGGCACTCGGCGCGCTTCGCTTCGCCAGGTGCTGAAGTCGAGTTGCTCAGACAATCGCTCGATCCCAACCGCCATAGTGCTGGTCGCTGCGCGTGCCGCGCGGCAGGCTGAGCACGATCAGCGCCAGACCGATCGCAACGTCCGCCACCATCGCCAGGGTTTCACCGCCGGCAAGCACGAAGGGGGACACCGCGATCCATGCGCCAAGCACGACATTGAGGAAGCGCAGCGGCCGGACCACTTCGGCCATGGCCGTGACTGCGACCATGATAATGAGACAGCCGACGACGTGATCGCTGAAGTAAAGCGGTGGCTGCGTGCCGAAGATCAATGGCGTGGTCATCAGCAAGGCGCCAAGCAGCGTGCTCGCTGCCAGCGTCCACGGGAAGTTGACGCCGCCGGTGACAAATTCCTTCAGCACCTCGAAAACCGGACGGTCGAGATCGGCGCCAGGCGTCTGGTTCTCCGACAGCGCCGGTCCGCCCATCCAGAAAGTACGCCAGAACGGCTCGCCTGCCCTCGTGGCGCCCCAGAGATACTGGATGGTCGCCAGCACCTCGTCGACGGAGTAAGGGATCAGCACCACCGTGACGGCGGCCTGGAGAATGCAGAGCGTGCACAGCGCGCCAATCAGCGGTGGCTGGATGATGATGAAGGACACGCTGACCACGCCAAGCGGAACGATCAGTAGGCCGAAGAGGAGCACCATCCACGGCATGGTGCGCCAGCGCCGGCGGTCGCCGATCGCGCCGGCGAGGATATCGAGGCAATAGGCGAAGGCGCCGAGCCCGGCATCGGCGATTGGAAAACCCTTTGAGACCCATGACGTCACCACCGCCTCGCTGCCGTTGCGCACCGGCGCGCCGCCGGGGCCGAAGAACGGATCCCACAGCCCATCCGCGTGGCCCATCTGGAAAGCGGCGAGATAGCGCGAGACGAACAGGCCGACGAAGGCCAGCGCCACGATCGGTATCCGCTGCGTGAAGGTCGATGGCGAATAGGTCCAGCCCAGCGGAATGTCGTCGTCGGCCGCCAGCGCGCGGCGGCTGATGCCAGGGGTCGGCGGGATCATCACCGCAAAGGCGACGATCAGCATGCCGACGAGCGTGTCGATGGCATAGGCGGCGGCGCTGGTCGTCCAGAACAGCAACGGCGCCAGCATCACCCAAACTCCGAGCGACGCCGTGATCCACTGCACCCAGCGCCAGCGTCGGGACATGCCCATCAACGCAAAGGCCGTCACCAGCAGGCCGGAAACGATCTCGCTGACGCCGAGGCCTGCGTTGCGCAATTGCGGCTCCGCGACAGCGTGCCCCAGAGCGGGTGGCATTGCGGCTGTGACGGGATCGAACAGGCCAATTGTCATTGGCGAGGTGACCAGCCACAGCCCAAGCGCAGCGTTGGTCATCGGCGCCCAGAGCGTCCTCGACCGATGCCGTTTTATCGCCGCTTCGACCTCTTCCTTGCTTCGCTCGAGCGGTCCCTTGAGGCGCCTTTCGGCCTGCTCGATCTCGGGGTCAGAAGCCGCGACAACCGGCGGATCGAGCTTGTTGGCCGCATACCAGTCCGTGGGGTCCTGTTTCAGCCGGCGGATCATCTCCGGCAATGTGTCCAGCAGATTGTGTCTGGGCGCCCAGCCCAGCAGGGTTTTGGCCCGCGAAATGTCGATCTCGTAATGATCGTCCGAGTTCTCGATCATCCACGGTTTGATGTCGGTGTCCTGGTCGAGCACCTCCGTCTGCACCCACGCGCCCAGCTTCGTCAGCTGCTTCGGCAGCGCCAGGGTGCGCCAGTCCTCGCCATGGATAAGCCAGCCGATGCGCTTCTGCATCTCCTCGTATGACGGTGTGTCTTCTTCGCCGATCAGAAGCACGGTCTCGGCCGGAAGTTCGGCGCGCCGGTCGACGGTGCGCACCACTGCATCGACGAGATCGTCCTTGTGCAGATAGGGCTGGCCGGCGGTGATATCGCCGGCGAACAGATACGCGGTCGGCAAGCGTTCGAAGATGCGGGCGATCTGCTGGGCAATAAAGGCCGCCCGGCAGTCTTCGTCATAGACGCCGGCGAGCCGCAGGGTCACCGTCTTGATCTGGCCGCGCTCCCGCGAAATCAGCGCCTCGGTTTCGGCCTTCGATCTTGGATAGGCCCAGGCCGGGTCGAGCGGCGAGTCCTCATTGATTTTCGCGCCTTTCCCCGGGCTTGGCGCATGGACGAGAAGCGTGCTGGAGAACACGAACTGCTCGGTCTCGACCGCCGCCAGCGCCTTCAGGAGCCGGCGCGTGCCCTGCACGGTGACGGCGTCATATCTGGGGTTGTCCTCGCCGGTCGTGTCGTAATAGGCAGCAAGATGGACGACCGAAGCGATGCGGCCGCCGCTGCGCTCGCGTGCCGCCTGCACAGCCTTGCTCACGCCCTCATCCGAGGTGAGATCGATCTCGATCGTCCCCATGCCGGCAGGGGCATGCTTCGGTTTTGCAACGTCGAGGCCGATGACTTGGTAGCGGTCGATCAAGCCTCGCGCGATCGCCTGCCCCAGGAAGCCGCTGCTGCCGGTGATAAGAACCGTCGGAAGGGTCGTGCCGTTACTCGCCACAGCTCAGGCCCGTTCGCCAAGCCGTCTGCACTTCAACCCGGCAACCTGCCGGTCCGGATCCCGGTTAGCCGTGGTCTCGTTCAGCCGGATGTGGGCGATCTGCAATGTCTTGTCGAAGCTCATCATTGCCTCAAAGAAGGAAGCGCCTCGCGCCCCACTCAGTGAGTAACACCGGCATGGCGGAAATGTTTCCGCGTCAGGTCGGGAAAATTGTTGCTATCCATCCGGAGAGACGGATCTGTTCCGCCCGCCTATTCGGCGTTCCATTCCGCCTTGCGTGCCCGCGCTTCCTCGAAGATCAGCTTGAACTCCCGCATCATCGCGCTCTCAATGGCGAATGCACAGCTTGGCACGGCGCCGGGGTCTTCCTGATTGTTCTGGAATTGAAAACGGGCCTCCAGTTCGGCCCATATTCGCTCGGAGATCCTGTCGGGGCCGGCAAGAAGCGCGACGACCAGCGCCAGAGTCTCTCGCTGGGCATTGAGCCGACCCTCTATCTCTTCATTCGTCAACTCGGACATGTGGGATCGCTTCCGGTTTCAGGCGAAACGGCAAAATCGCATCCTTGTTCCGGAATTCAGCTCGTCGGCTCGCAGAGAGAGCCTACTGCTCCCTGAAAGCTCGCTGGATCTGATCCGCCAAAGGTTTCACGAGATAGGACAGCATGGTGCGGTTGCCGGTCGAAAAGAACACCTCGACAGGCATGCCTGGCGCCAGGGCCACGCCCTTGAGCCGGCTAAGCTCTGTGCGCGGTAAAGCAACATGCACGGTGTAAAAGCCGGTGCCTGTTTTCTCATCGACATTGAGGTCGGCGGAAATCTTGCTGACGGCACCATTCAGTTCCGGCGTCGTTTGCTGATTGAATGCCGACAGCCGCAGGGTCGCGCCTTGCCCTGGCGTCAACTGATCGATGTCTTGCGGAGCCACGCGCGCCTCGACGGTCAGGTCGTCCGTCACCGGGACAATCAGCATGATGAGCTCGCCTGGAGATATAACGCCACCGACCGTGTGCACGCCGAGCTGATGAACGACACCGTTCTGCGGACTGCGTATGTCGATGCGTTTGAGCTGATCTTCGGCCGAAACCTTGCGCTCGACGGACTCGGAGATCTTTGCCTGGACGTCTCGCAGTTCGCTTGCCACTTCGCTGCGCAAATCCTGGTCGATCTGGATGATCTGCAAACGGATTTCGGAGGTACGACCCTTCGATTGCGCTATGGCCGCAGTCAGTTGCCCGTGCTCGCCTTTAAGCCGCACGGCATCGCGTTCAAGCGCAGTAATACGATCGATCGAAACCAGCTTGCGTTGCCAAAGTCTGCGCATGCCTTCGAGCTCAAAGCCGATCAATTTGATTTCTTGGCTCTTGGCATCTCTTTGCTCGGTCAATCCGGAAACCTCTTCGGCAAGCTGCGCAATGCGCTCCTGCAACTGAGCCTTCTGACCGGCGCGTGCCTGTCGGCGAAATTCGAACAGAGATTGCTCGCCGGCCATCGCCCGACCAATCTCGGGGGCATCCTGGCGTGACACAAGCGAAGCTGGAAAGACGATGCTTGCCTTGCCGTCGCGCTCGGCCTCAAGGCGAGCCAGCCGCGCCTCGAATTCGTCCAGGCTCTTCGAGACGATCGCCAAATTGGCCCGGGTGATGGTCTCATCGAGGCGGATCAAGACCTTGCCCAATTGCACGGCATCGCCTTCCCGGACGAAGATTTGACCGACAACGCCACCCGTCGGATGCTGCACCTTCTTGACGCTGGAATCGACAACCAGCTTTCCCGAAGCGATGACGGCTCCGGAAATCTCGGTGACGGCAGCCAAGCTCCCCGCCCCGCCAACCAGCAGGATGCAGGTTGCGACACCGCCAAGCAGATAGCGTCGAATGGTGCGATCGGCCGCGAATATCATGCGTTGCGCCATCAGGATGCCGTCTCTTCTAGTCCGGAAACGACTTTCAAGGGAACGCCCGCTGGGCGGGTTATCTTGTTCAAGATCTCATTTTTTGGGCCAAAGGCCTGAATACGGCCGTTCGCCATCACAAGAACCTGATCCAGGCTGGCAAGCGCGCTCGGACGATGTGCGACCACGACGGCTATACCGCCTCGCGCGCGCACGCCTTGGATCGCCACCGTCAAGGCCGCCTCGCCTTCCGCATCGAGGTTGGAGTTAGGCTCGTCGAGAATAACCAGAAACGGGTCACCGTAGAGAGCCCGGGCAAGCGCCACCCGCTGCCTCTGGCCAGCCGAAAGCGCCGAACCGGCCTCGCCGATGCGCGTCTCGTAGCCTTCCGGCAGGTGGATGACGAGATCATGAACGCCGGCCGCGCGCGCAGCCGCCAGTATCTTGTCCGAGGGCGCTTGCGGTTCGAAGCGCGCGATGTTCTCGGCAATTGTGCCGTCGAACAGTTGCACATCCTGAGGCAGATAGCCGACATGCTTGCCCAGTTCTTCCGGCGACCACTGGTCGAGCGTTGCGCCGTCCAGCCTGACGGTGCCGCGGATTGGCAGCCATATGCCGGCAATTGCCCGAACGAGCGATGACTTGCCCGAAGCGCTTGGCCCGACGATGCCGAGGCCGACGCCCTGTTCCAATGCAAAGGTGGCGTCCTGCACGACCATCCGGCGCTCACCCGGCGGTGTGACACTGATACTTTCGACCGAAAGAGCAGATCTCGGAGCAGGCAGCGAGACACTTGTCGCAGTTTCGGGAAGCTGGACCAAAAGCTGGGTCAGCCGGGCCCAGGCCTGGCGGGCGGTGACGAAGCCCTTCCAGTGGGCGATAGCCAGTTCGATAGGTGCGAGCGCCCGGCTCATCATGATCGAACTTGCGATCATGATGCCGCCGGTCGCCTCCTGATGGATGACCAGATAAGCGCCGATCGCCAGGATGCCCGATTGCAGCATCATGCGCAGGATCTTCGCGATCGTTGCGAGCGTCCCGGCAAGGTCGCTGGCTGTTGCATTGGTGTCGAGGTAGCCGGCATTGATCCCTGACCAGCGCTCGGCGATGCGCGAGCCAAAGCCCATGGCCTGCAGAACCTCGGCATTGCGACGTGTCGCTTCGGCAAGTGTATTGCGCGCTGCCGCTTGACTGTTTGCCTTTTTGGCGGGCTCTCTCGTGCGAATTTCGGCAAGCAATGCCAGGCTGAACAGAATGACCACGCCGGCCAGCGCCGTCATGCCGATCCAGAAGTGGAACAGGAAGCAGATTCCGAGATAGAGCGGCACCCACGGCAGGTCGAAAAGCGCGGTCGGACCGGCACTCGACATGAACGATCGCACCTGGTCAAGATCGCGCAAGGATTGAAGGCCGTCGCCTGCGAGCTTGGTTCGCAGCGGCAGACGCATGAGGGCGGCATAGACCTGTCCGCTCAAGCGCGCGTCCAGCGCCATCCCGATGCGCACCAGCAAACGCGACCGGATGAGTTCGAGAACGCCCTGAAAAACGAAAAGTGTGCCGGCAAACACGGCGAGCCCGACGAGCGTCGGCACGCTGCGGCCGGGTATGACACGATCATAGACCTGCAGCATGAAGAACGAGCCGGTCAGCGCCAGGACATTGACGACGCCGCTCATCAACGCAATTCCGGCCAACGCTCGCCGGAAGGAGGCCAAAACCGCCGCGAGTGTCGTTCGCGGCGGCTCGGGTGGAATGGGATGCGACGTCGGCTTCACATCAGTTCCAGTTCGGTCTCAGGCGGCAATGGCCGCGCCCGAAATGATGACGAACGTGTCGGTGCCGAGTCCATCTGTCAAATGTCAGATAACCCAGTCTTGCAACGCATAGGCATGGATGTAGTCGATCTGCATTTCGGCAGGCGTCGCAAGCTCGTCGGCGGGCTCTCCCGCCTGGCCACCAATCCCCATATTCACCAGCATATACATCGGGTCATGCATGTCGGCAGGCGTTGCGGCACGAGCGACTTCGACGTCGTCGAAATACCAGACGAGTTCGTCTTCTGTCCAAAGCACGCCATACGTGTGGAACCCTTCGGTATCCGCGGCATAGGCCGTCGTGCCTACTGTTGTATGAGTTCCCGTCGCGTTCGAGTGGCCTGTCAGGATGAGCTTGTTTGGATCTTTACCGAACATCTCGATGACGTCCAGTTCCGGTGGCCAGGAGCCGTCCGCCGGGAGAAGCCAGAAGGCCGGCCAAGCACCTTGTGTTTCGGGCATGTCGGCTCGAATTTCAAAATAGCCGTAGGTCTGCGCGAAGGATTCGTAGGTCGTCAGCAACCCTGACGTGTATTCGTAGTTATTTATGTAGGGACGGATCGCTTCAGGAGCCCGGGCGGCGGTAATGGTGAGAACGCCGTCCTCGATGCTGAACGGATTGACGGAGCGTGTCGGGGCGTAGTCGGTATCGATGTACCATTGAAGATCATTGTTGCTCGTGAGCGTGCTGCCGTTCTCGGCCCCCCACCAGTAATTCGAATCCCAGGTGCCGCTCGAGCCGTTCCACAGGTCCAACGTATCGAACTCGTCCGAAAAGGTCAGTTCCAGGGCCGACCTGTCCACGGCCAGCTTGAACTGGCTTGCAGTGAAATCGCCGATGGTCTTGTTGGCGAAGACGAGAAACTCGCCGTCGGACAGATTTAGGCGGACGTTGGCTCCCGACTGGACCATGTTGGCGCGCACCTCTTCGAAAGAGGTGAAGCCGTAGCTCCCGACGCGAACCGTATCCGTCGCGCCAAGGTCCAGGATCAGGTCACTGCCGTTGCCGGGGTTGACGACGAAAATGTCCGCCCCGGATCCGCCCTTGAGCACGTCATCGCCCTGCAAGCCGTCGAGCGTCTGTTGGCCGGAGCCGCCGGTAACGATGTTGTTCAGCTCGTTTCCGAAAGCATAGCGTTTGTCGCCGGTGACCGTCAGGTTCTCGAAATTGGCCGGGAGCTTGTAGCTCATCCAGGTCGAGATGGTGTCTACCCCTTCGCCGGACAGCTCGACCGCCTTGTTTTTCGCGGCATACAGATAATAGATGTCGTCGCCCTTGCCGCCACGCATTGTGACGGTGACGGCAGCGTCGCCATACATCGAGTCGTTGTATGTGCTGCCATAAAGTGTCGGGCCGGAATTCGTCGCCGAATACCACCTTACGGAGGATCCGCTGTAGGGAAGTGGAACGCCTTTGGCGTTCAGTACCGTGGCCATCCCGGTCCTATCTCCTTTGTCTCGCTCGATACCAGCCCTAACATCTATCGAGGGCAAAAGTAGCCAGTACTTTTTCACTTTCCAGTTCGGAAGGTTACCAAATGGTTATCACCTAGTGGGAGCACTTGCCGGGGAGCTTCACTGCCTCGAGTGCATAAGGTTGGGCCACTGCAACATGATCGAAGATGTGGTGAGGCAGATCGAGACCGACTCTCACCGCATTTCGCATCTCGAATAGCATTAACGCTGACCGGCGATGAAGAACTGCTAGTAGACTTTGAAAGCGCCCGCGTCGGCTCGTGCATCGACATCGGTGATCAGCATGTGCCCCGGCGATACCGTGATCGAGGTCGCCAGCTCGGCACGAGCAAGTGCATCCTGTGCGGTGATGCTGCTGGCCCAGAATACAGGGACCTCCCCGTCGATGATTTTGACCGCATCGCCCCAGTCGGGAGCCATCAAATCGGCTATTCCGATGACCGTGGGATCTCCGACATGGATGGGAGAGCCGTGGGCATGCGGGAAGCGTGCGGTGACGGCGCGAACCCTGTCGACATCGCAACGGCTTATCGGACGCATCGAGACGACCATTTCGCCACCAAACGGTCCGACGCGGCACGTCTGGATCCTGGTTCGGAACTTGGGTGAGGCCTTGCCGCAGCCGATGCGGCTCAGTTTCTTTTCGGCAAGTGCAGCTTCGACGGTCAGCGAACTGCCGAGCGCGAAAGCGGCAAAATCATCCTGCCACAGGTCGATGATGTCCGTCCTCCGACGGGTCAGCTCGCCGAAATGATAGATGTTGTACTGGGGGGCATCGGTGCGGATGTCGATGTCGCCCAGCGCTGGGATCAATGGGCTGCCGGCGCGATTAACGCCGACCAATGGACAGGGTTTCGGGTTGCGGATGCAGAACTGGTGGAAATCGCTGGCAAAGCTGCGCGGCACAATCACAACATTGGCCTGGAGCTTGCCATGCGCCAGCCCCCCCGTATGCCCCTCATAGGCGCCCATTCTGACAAGCCTGCGCAGCCTGTCCGCATCGACCAGTCGCAGGTCCTCGAAGATCGGTGAAGTGGTCAGGCGAGCCATCGCTTCCGGTTCAGAGACAAGTCGGGAGGGCGTAAGATCGTTGGCGGCTCGGCTGCTTGTCAAATTGTCAGAATCTTTCCTCAACGATAAATTGTATTTATTGGCCGGCCAACGATTGCTTCATCTTACGACCGACGCTTGCGCAAACCTTCCTGCTGTCATTGACAGTTGCGGCAGCCGATCGCTTCTATCTGTCGGCCTGCCTCGTGCAGGAAGCCAAGGTCGCGCTCCATGTAGAAGAGCAGGAAAGCAGAATAGAGGACAAAGACCAGGCTAAACACCAGCGTCTTCACGATCAGCGAAAGCGCAAAAACGTTGAGGTGCGGTGAGGCGCGCGCCAAAAAGGCCAGCACAAGGTCGGACAACAGCATGCTGATGATGAGCGGGAAAACCAGGGTCAATGCCATCATCAGAATGCGGTTCAAGAGATCGAGGAAAATGCCGGCCGCATCCTTGCTGAACACCGGCAGAAGCTGGTCGATCGGCCACAGGCCATAGCTGTCGTAGAGGCTGGTCAGGGAAAGTTCGAGGCCGCCGGCGGCCAGGTAGACCGTGACCATGATGACGGCGAGCAAGGTGCCGGTGGCGCTCGTCTCATGGGTCATCATCGGATCGATCAGCGTGCCCATCGTCGAGCCGCGCTGCAGGTCCAGGATATCGCCGGCAGCCTCGGCCGCCCAGAACGGAATGCCCATCGCCAGCCCGAGCGTTACCCCGACGACGACCTCCTTGAGCATGTAGGCGACGATCATCGTCGTCGCGATGTCGGTGTTTGTCAGCTTGTCGACGATCATCGGAAAGACCGGAACCGCCAGCGCCAGGGCAACGCCGTTGCGCAGAAGGCCCGACAGCGGCACGCGCGAAAAGAGCGGCATCAGCAGCATGAACCCGGTCATGCGGGCGAGCGCGAAAGCTCCCGCCAGAAGAAACAACTGAAGCTCCTTGACCGACGCGAAGAAGGGTTCGACCGGCATCCGCGCGCCTCAACGCGTGACGACGGGGAATTCGTCCAGCGCCGTCGAGGCCTGCTCGGCGATCTGCTGGCCAAGCAGCGGGCCGAAGACGATGATGACCAGCAGGATCACGACAAGCTTGATCGTCTGCGGCAGCGACTGGTCCTGAATTTGCGTCAGCGCCTGGGCCAGCCCGACCAGGATCCCAACGGCCAGCGCCGCGACGATCGCCGGGCCCGACGCGAACAGCACCGTCAGCAGCGCGCCCTGAACCTTCGCCAGGATGAAGTCATTGCTCATGCAAACCTCCCAGCGGCGTCAGACGTAACTCAGGATCAGGCCGTGCATCAGCCGCGACCAGCCATCTATGGCGACGAAAAGGAACAGTTTCAGCGGGACCGAAATGAGGACCGGCGAGACCATGATCATGCCGAGCGTCATCAGGATGTTGGCAACGACGATGTCGATGATGAGGAAGGGAAGATAAAGCAGAAAGCCGATTTCAAATGCCCGCGTAAGCTCTGACGCGACAAAGGCAGGAACAAGTATCGAAAGATCGTCGTCCTTCAGATCTTGTCGTGCCTGTTCCGGCCACAGGCGGTTCGTTCCGTCGAGAAAGAACTGCCGCTCTTCCGGCTGGGTGAACTTGATCAGGTGCTGCTGCAATGGTTCCCTCACCAGTTGCGTCGCCCTGGCGAGGTCGTCGGTCGTCTGGAACTGAACCTGCCCTTCCTGGAGCCGTCCCGACATCTCGCTCAGCAACGGCGTCGTGACATAGACCGTGAGCACGAGCGCTATGCCGTAGAGCACCAGATTGGGCGGCATCTGCTGGACGCCGAGCGCATTGCGGATGAGGAACAGCACGACCGAGATCTTCAGGAAACCGGTCATGGTGACGACTGCCAGCGGCAGCAGACCGACAAAGCCGACGGCAATCAGGATCCCAAGCAGGTTGGGCGAATTGTCAAGCATTGTCGAACATACGGGCGATCCGCACGCCCAGGCTCTCCCCAATCCGGACGATCTCGCCACGGCCGACGCGTTTGCCATTGGCGATGATGTCGACCGTCTCCTTCGTCACATTGGCGAGCGGAACGATGGCGCCGGGCGCAAGCTGCCTTACCTCGCCGAGAGGCAGCGCCGTGCGGCCGAGTTCGAAGGCAAGCGCAACCGGCAGCTCGTCCAGAGTTGCCTCCTCCAATGCCTGATCGGCGTGCGGCGGCGTGTCTTGATTCATGGTCCACTCCCATTTCGATCCAGCGATTGCAGTCGGCGGGGCAAGCAGTTGCGGCCCGCTGGCAGTCAGCACCGCCGGGGCATAAAGCCGCTCGGCAATGACCAATGCCGCCTCTTCCTCTTCCTCTTCGTCATCGAAAAGCACCACATCGCCAGGTTGCAGGCTTTGAAGATCACCGTGGCTGATTGTAAGCGCGTTGCGCCAGAGGCAGACCGGCAACGGGAATTCGGCAGGAACCGGAGGTCTTGCTTTGCCGATCGCGTCGAGAAAGCGCCCGGCCCGCACCGCCAGACCGACGCTGTCGGTGTGCAAGGCGCAACCTATGGTTTCGTCCTTGCCGGCCAGGATGAAAGCCAACGCGGTTTGGTCCAGAACGCTGTCTTCTTGTTCGATCGACGTAATAGCGATCGTCTCGCCCAGCTTGCTCTCGATCCATTCGAGATCTTTTTCGAATTCGGACTCCAGCAGCAGTGCGGCGTGAGCGGGTGCCGGTCGTTTCACGTCGATCAGCTCGTCAGCCTTGGCAAGGCCTCGTTCGACAACAGATAACGGCAAGCGCAATTTGCCCGCCATGTCTCCGAGAGTGAACGCAATCGTGCATATTGGCTGGTCCACAGGGTTTGGCGCCGGCCAGACGGCGGCGATCGCCATGGTTTTCCCGGCAATCGTGATCTGCGCGGCAGCACGACGGCGGTAGAAGGCGTTCAATGCCTCAACCTCCCCAGCCGCAACAGATTCCAATGTCAGCGGCTCGCCAACGCTCGAGCGTGTGCGTCTCGCCGGCTCTGCGCGCGCTTTCTTTTTTGCCGACGCCAAGGCCTGAGGCATCACACTTCCATATTCACGATCACGGATTGGACTATCGTTCTGTGGGCAACCGCAGTGGACCGCGCTCGTCTTCCTCGGAAAGCTCGGCAAGCGCCAGGCTGCGACGCGCAGTGCGTTTGGTCAGATGCTGCAACAGCCCGTCCAGCTTCGTCACCGCCTTCATGCTGGCGCGATGATCGTTGCGGGCGGCCGATAACTCGGTCTTGCGTCGTTGCTCGGTGACGCCGGCCATCTTCTCGTTTTCCCGGAGCTGCTCGGTTTGCCTGGCGGCGTTCTCGAACTGTCCCTGAAGCCGGTAAAGGCTGGCGGCCTTCACCGGTTGCCCGACAAGCGAAGCGAATGCTGCATCCTCAGCGTCGGCTGTGCGCTGCAGGTGTTCGCTGACCGCGGCGGCTGCCTCCAGAACCGCCCCGGCGGCCCGCTGCGCAGCGGCGTATCGCCTTATGACCGCTTCGTTTGCGCGCTGTTCACCGTGGCGCCTGAGGTCGCGCAATCGTGCGATCATGTCACGATCTTTCATTGACGATCCCCCGCATGCGTTCGCGTGTCTGCTCGATTGTCTCGTGGGTGGCGGAAGGCTGTCGCAGGAAGGCGTTGATGGCGTCGATCTTCGCCACCGCCTCGTCCGCCACCGCATCGCTGCCCTTTTCGTATTCGCCGACGCGCAGCAGCAATTCGACGTCGGCGTAGCGGGCGAGCAGCTCCCGCAAGCAGCCGGCGTCCGACCGATGTTCCGCCGGCACCACCGTGTCCATGAGGCGGCTGCGGCTGCGCAGCACGTCGATGGCCGGGAAATGATTGCGCTGTGCAAGCTCGTTCGACAGAAAGACGTGGCCGTCGAGAAGCGCCTGGATTTCTTCGGCAACCGGATCCAGCGTGCCATCGCCCTCGAGAAGAACGCTGTAGAGGCTTGTAATGGAGCCGACGCGGCCAGGCCCTGAGCGCTCGAGCAATCGGGGCAGAACAGCAAAAAGCGAAGACGGAAAACCGCGACGCGTCGGCGGCTCGCCTGAAGCGAGGCCAATCTCGCGCTGCGCACGGGCAAACCGCGTGATGTTGTCCATTGCCAGCAGCACATGCTTGCCCTGGTCGCGAAAATATTCGGCAATGCTGGTTGCCACATAAGCGGCCTTGACGCGCTCGATCGCCGGCCGGTCGGACGTCGCGACGACGATGACTGCGCGCGCCAGCCCTTCCGGCCCAAGCTGATGCTCGATGAATTCGCGCACTTCACGTCCGCGTTCGCCGACAAGCGCAACCACGGCAACATCTGCGTCGGTGCCGCTGACGATATCCGAAAGCAGGATCGACTTGCCGACGCCAGGCTCGCCGAAGATGCCGACGCGCTGCCCACGCGCGCAGGTGAGAAGCCCATCGAGGGCGCGGATTCCGAGCTGGATAGGCTCGGAAATCAAACTGCGCTCCAGCGGCGACGGCGGATAGGCGTTGACGGGATAGCTGCCGGTAATGCCATCCGGCGCAAGCGGCTTGCCATCCAATGGCTCGCCGAACGCGCTGATCACCCGACCAAGCAGGCCGGGCCCGACGGGCACCGTCTGGGTCTTTCCGGTCGCAATGACCTCGGTGAGGCTTGAAAGGCCGGTGAGATCGCCAAGCGGAACAAGGATCGCCATGTCGTCCATGAGCCCAACGACTTCCGCCTTGGTCGCCGTGCCGGTCCTGGGATCGAGGAGTTCGCAGATCTCGCCGATCCGAACCTCCTCCACCGTCGCGTGAATGACCGTGCCGGTGACCCGCCGTACACGCCCTTTCCTAGGCCGGCTGGCATCCTCACGCAGGCCGGAACGCAGGTTCGGAACGATCGATGCGAGGCGGCTCTCGAGCTTGGTGGCCGGACTTGTCATGCCGCCGCCTCGGCCTTTGATGAAATCGCAGCGGCAATGGCGTTGAGCTGTGCCTCGATGCTGGCGTCGATGACGGCAATGTCGGTCGAGAGGATGCAGGCGCCCGTCGCCAGCGTATCGTCCGCGTCGATCTCGACCGTCATGCCCAACTCACTCTCGCGCAGGACCGCGTTCAGTTCGTCGCGAACCCTGTTGACGGAAGCAGGATGAAGTCGGACTTTTAGATATTTGGCGCGGCGAATTTCAGTGACGGCCTGCGCCGCCGCCTTGGCGACCAGCATGCTCGCGTCGAATTCTCCCAGCACGCGCCTGACCACATCGAGAGCCAGATTGATGATTTCGGCTTCCAGCCCACCGAGATAGCGATCGACCTTGACCGCGGTCTCGCTCACCAGACGCGCGGCATCCTCGTCGCCTCGCGCCTTGCCATCTTCATAACCCTGCGCATATTCGGCCGCATAGGCTCGCCGAGCGGCGTCACGCAACTGCTGCGCATCACGCCTGGCTTCGTCGAGAAAAGCGTGCCCATCCTGCCAGGCGCGTGCCTCGGCAGCGCGCAGGAGGCGGGCGACGGGGCGCCTCGGCACGGCAGTGGTCACTTTGTCCGGTTCGACCATATCGCCTAACCCATCGCCCGTCGAACGATTGCCGGACCAGCTTCGGCAAATGGTTCGGCTGTCGGCTGGTCGACAAGCGCATGCGGCATCAGCTTGAGGCGGACCCGCATGCTCGTTTCGCCCGGCAGCGCCTGACACCAGGCGCCAAGGCAACGCAGGCCGTCGGCATGGACACGACGATCAATGTCATCCAGGGGCTCCAACGGCTGCATTGGACCGGCCAGATCGCGGTTGGCGACTGCGAAAGCGCAGATTTCCGCGCCGAGCGCTGCCTGCAACGCGGCGGCTTGGCGTCCATCAATGACGGCGGCCAGACTGCCGGCCCAGTAGATCGCGCCGGCGCGAAGCGCAAGGTCCTCCAACTCCTCACCCGACGACAAGGCAATCGCCAGGTCTGTCTCATCGGCTGGTTGGTTGGAGACGGCGCCGCTGAGGCCGTAACGCTCGAGCAGAAGCACTGACAATCGCTCATGCAGGCGCTGCGACCGCAACATACGCTCGCAGGCAGCCTCGCCGATCGTGCCGTCAAAGCATTGCGCCAGCCGGGCCGCATCCGCATAGCCTGCGGGATTGGACATGAATGTCTGCCATTCCGGGCTGCTGGCAGTTCGCTTCGAGCCGGTCTGGATCATGTCTTCTTCACCGGCATTGCCGAAGCGTCGAGCGCATAAACGCCGGGTCGTCGATACCACTGGACGTAAGCCAGGCGGGCAGCCAGCGCCGCTATAGCCGCCATCATGCCGTAAAACAGCCACATCGCGGCGGCGACGCTGTCGCGATGCAGCCAGAGGCCGAGGAACGTCGTGAAACCTGGCTCGCCGGTTGCGTGCTCGGGAACTGCCGCGGTCACCGGAATGAGCGTGACGGATACATTGTCATAAGTCAGCCCGGCGATGCCTTTGGCCACCAGCATCTTGACCTGAGGGATCAGCTCATTCATCGGAACGGATGCGCGATGCCGGATGAAAACGGAGGCGGACGATGGCACCAGCCGCTGTCTCAGCGGATCGTTTTCGGGCAGGACGAGATGAACGCGCGCGGAAAGCACGCCGTCGATGTCCGAAATCGTCTGCGACAGTTCCTGGCTCAGGCCATAAATCATCGTCGCACGCTCTTCGACCGGCGAGGATACAAGCCCGTCTCGCTTGAACACGTCGCCGAGCGTCTGGAATTCCTGTTTGGGCAACCCGCTTTCGTCGAGAATCGCCATGGCTTCGGCGAAACGGTCCTTCTGTACGGAAACCGTCATTTTGCCGTCCTTGCCCGCCTCGCGTTGGGCCGGGATGCCATGACGCATCAGCGTGGCCACGATCTCGTTGGCCTGCCGCTGGTTGAGGTCGGAATACAGCTCAACCGAGCACGCCTGGAGCACAAGCATGCTCACCACAACGAGCGCGACGCGGCACCGGACGCCGCATCGATTCAATAGTGTCGACCGCCGCGGCAAGGTTATCGTGTGCACGAACACTCCGTAGGCTTACTGTTGCTTGATCAGCGTGCTGGTGGACGACGTAACGGCCGTTACGCTGCTCGTGACCACTTCGAGATTGGCGGCTGCCCACATCACCGAAATGGATCGTTCGAGCAATTGCTCGGCATTTTTTGCGGTGGCGTTTTCGTCTTCCTTGCCTGACGGGGCCTTGCCTGACGGGGCGGTCTTGCCGGCGCCATCCTGCATGGCGGCCGTTTCAGCACTCACAGGGGCGTTTGCCTGGCCAAGGGCCTTCTGGACCTGCTGCATGGTCCCTTCCAGCGACTGAACCGCAGAACCGAACAATGCAGACGGATCCGTGAGCGCCCCGCCCCCAGCCTTCTCCACCTCGGCCAGATAGTCGAACAGCTTGTGTTCGGCGATCGGCTCGGTCTTTTCCAGTTTGGACGATTGTCCGGCCATCGCCGGATTGGCTCCCGAAGACGACTGCGCCACCTGCTGGCCTGCCCGCGCGGCGATATCACCGCGTTCAGGCATACTGACCATCGCGGCATCATGTTTTTCCTGATTGGCACCCACCATCCGGTTACCCGGCTGCGCTGTCGTGCCGGCGGTGATCTGCTGCTGCGAAGCCATGCTGGTGGTCAAGTTCGCCAGTGTGGCTTCCAGGGCTCCAATCGGCGCGATTTGCATGAACCTGCCCTCCTGCTTGCTTAGTTCGGTTTGCCGGAGGGAACATTCTGCGCCTCCGCCTGCCTGCCGCGGAAAACGCGGACCGGAACAACTTTGCCAACATCCTGCTTCGTGCTCGGCGCCGCAGGAACTCCCAGTGTTTTCCTGACAAGTTCAACATAGGACGGCGGCCCCGATACCGAGACAACATCGTCTTGCCTGGACACCTTGATCGGAAACTTCGGGTCGATGACCCCCAGCCGCGAAAGCCGATCTTCCGCACCGGCAGCCGTGTTGGCATCAAGCGCGATCATTTCCGTCCGGACCTCAGCTTCGGTCGCGACGTTCATGACGATGCCATCGAAATGCCAGACCAAGCCGTATCGATCGCAGATCTCCTGCAGGAACTCGCGGGCCGTTCCAACCGGCATGCCGGCGCTTAAACGCCCCTTTACGAGTTTGCTGACTCGCATGGGCACCCGCATGTTGCGGCCTAGCTCGACCAGCGCGTCGGCCACCGACTGATCGACGGTGATGTATTTGTACGGGCCGGCAGGCCAGCGCGGTTCGGCGGCGTTGGCCTGCGACGAGGCAAGGCCGAACGCCAGGATCATCGCAAGACCGCAGGCGACAAAAGCAGCCCTGGCTCCCGAGAACCGATCCGCATGGCAGGTGTCGCGTCCCGTCAACATTGGTCCTATCGCAAAGGGACGCACGAGCGATGGCCCGCGTCGCTGGTTTCATGATTTACCCGCCGATTCACTCTATCGTGCACATTGCAGAATTGGAAGTCCAATTGGATTGCGCACGAGCATTTGGTGCCAAATGTTGCGAACCGCCTGCAAAGCGATATGGTGCGCGCTGGAATCAGGTGATCGTCAGCTGGACGCCTGGATGCAGAAGAGATCGGTCTTGGCGGCAATCATGATCCTGCTTGCGAACCTGCCTGTTCCCGTCAAGGTTGCGGGTCGCAAAGTCCGGGTCGCCCCGCGCCTTAACCAGTGGTTGCGTGCATTTCTGATCGCTGCCCTATCGATTGCCGCGATGGCGCCGGCGCAGGCCCAATCGAATAGCGGTTATGACCCACGAAGCTGGACTTACGATCCGGCAAGAAATGTGCTGGTCTCCCCTTCCGCACCCGACCAGACTTCCGATGGAGAAACCCGGAGCGACTGGTCAGCAACCCCCAGGGAGATCGTGCATTTCAGTGAGGCTCAACCGAAGGGATCGATCGTTATCAGCACCACCGAGCGGCGGCTTTACTACATTTTGGGCAACGGAAGGGCGCTGCGATACGCGGTGGGCGTTGGAAAGGAGGGCTTGGAGTGGGCCGGCCGCGACACGATTTCGAGCAAGAAGACCTGGCCGGACTGGCGGCCGCCGGCCGAAATGCGATCCAGGGAAGCGTCAAATGGCCGCTTCCTGCCTGCCCATGTCGAGGGAGGACCGAACAATCCATTGGGCGCGCGCGCATTGTATATCGGCAACACGCTTTATCGCGTCCACGGCACCAACCAGCCATGGACCGTCGGACAGGCCAACTCCTCCGGTTGCATTCGCATGACCAATGACGACGTCATCGATCTTTATGACCGCGTGAAGATCGGCAGCCAGATCATTGTGCGGCATTGATGGCCGTTCCCGAAAGCCGCAAATGAGTGATTCCCAGTCGTGATACCTTTCAATATCAAGCAGCTCGAAACCTTTCTCCTGGTGGCGACGTTCGGAAGCTTTCGCAGGGCGGCTGAACGCCTGAACACCACGCAGCCGGCGGTGTCCACCCGAATTGCTGGGCTGGAGGAAGCGCTTGGCGCCAAGCTGTTCGAGCGACAGAGCAGCACGGTCAGGCTGACCGCCGAGGGACAACGGCTGCTGCCGCCTGCCCAACGGGTTCTGCGTGTCGCAGAGCGGCTGCAACTGATGGCCAGCTCTCTTTCAGAGACTTCAGAGACGACGAGGGTGCTGAGGCTTGGGGTCGCCGAAACGATCGTGCACACCTGGCTGCCGGATTTCCTCACGGCACTGAAGGCAAACTTTCCGCTTGTCGATACCGATATCGTCGTCGATGCGACGACGACCCTTCGCAACGAACTCATGTCACACCGGCTCGATCTTGCGGTGCTGATGGGCCCTGTCCTGGAGTACAGCATCGAGAATATCGAGATGCCGTCCTTTCCGCTTGTCTGGGTCTGCTCGCCGCAGCTGGAATTGCCTCACCGGCGCATGGTGACGCTGAACGACCTGATGCAGTTTCCCATCATCAGCTACGCGCGCACCACGCGACCCTATAGCGAACTCTACCGCAAGCTCACCGGCGAATTCGAGGAGACGCCGCGCATCTTTCCGGCCAACTCGCTGGCCGCTTCCATCACCATGACGCTCAACGGAATCGGCATAGCCTCGCTGCCCGAGGGAGTCGTCCAGGACTATCTCGCAAGCGGAAAACTGCGCATCGTCGAATGCGAATGGCACCCGTCCGACCTGCAGTTCACCGCCTCCTACTCTTCCGAACCCTCCAATCCGATAGCGGAGCGGGCGGCAAAGCTGGCCGGCTGCGTTGCGCATGCCTATGCTGCGAGAACCGACAAGCTCAGGCCCGCGGTTTCTCAGCCGACCAAGGTGGCCGGCAGGTAGATGCGGTCGCCTGAGAAGATCACATCCGGGCTCATTATATGATCCATGTTGAGCACCACCGTCTCGGCCACATCCGCAGAATGGGTCCTGGCGATCAGGCGAATGCTGTCGCCGTTCTTGACCTCGACCCACTGGTAGCCGTCTTGCTCCAGCGTTGGATTGGTGCGGCCCGCAGGGTTGCTGCTGCCGTCGGCATGCGCCTCGACATGATCGCCGGAAACCCAGCCACTATGCATTTCGCCGTCCGGCCCGAAACCTTCGACCGGTATCCAGGCCTCCCCTGACTCGTCTGCCGAAGGCGCGGCAGTCTGCTCGACGAAGCTCCCGGGTTGCAGAACCGTCACCACAGTCGAATCCCCGTCAGGCTGGGTCCGCAAGTTCAGGCCGTCATCGGCCAGCACGGCTAGTTGCGGGAAGTCCTGCGGCGGGGTCTGCGTCCCGGGATCAGGCTGCTCGGTCTGTTCGTCCGGCGGCGCGCCCTCGACACCGGAAGGATCGTTACCCGGCGCGGTCTGTTCGTCCGGTAGCGCGCCATCGACGCCGGAAGGTGCGTCGCCCGGCGCGGTCGGGTCGGTCGGCGGCGTCTTGCCGGTGTTCCATGGCTGGTCGTCCAGCGTATCCCAGGCAAACAGCAGCATGCCGACGCCGAAGGTCACGCCAAGCGCGATGCGATCGGCGATCCCCCAGCGCGCGTCGGACTTTGCCCGGGCGTCGATCTGCTCTGGCGTCCTCGGCACGGCCCGGCGGTTGAGCAGATCGGTGCGCGCGGCCGACACCCAGAACTCGGCGCTGCCGACGGTGAACAAGGCGCCCGCCGTCGCGGCCAGCGGCGAGTGCAGGTTCTGTGCCGTGTAGAGAAGGGAGCCGAAGACATAACCAGGACCGGCCAGATGCTCGGCCACGTTCCGCAACACCGGCCGTCCGGCGATCGACTGCAGCGCGGATTTCGTGCCGTAGATCACATTGCCCAGGGAGAAGGAGCCGTTCAACCAGACATTGTCGCCGCGCAGCAGCCCGGCGGCCGAGCCTGGAGACGAGAAGATGAACGACGCCCCGCTCGCGGCATTGAGGGCGCGTCCCAGCGGCTTGTGATTTGCCGTGGCGTTCGGAAAGACCGATTGCGCGCTGAAGACGATGCCGCGCACGCCGAACGCAACGCCCGCAGCCGTCGCGGCCCAATGCGGTGGCAGTATCTGCCATACCGTGTAGGAGGAGCCGGCCATTGGACCAAAGGTCGCGACCAACTGCGCGTTCTCCTTGATGCGGGCGAGGGTCAGCGCCTGATCGACGGCCGCAGTTTGATCCGGTGTCATGATCTTCTTGTGGGTCGCCCGATAACTGGTCATCTGCAGCACCGAAAGCGCGTTCGTTTGCTCCGTCGACATCCAAGTAAATTGCCTGGGCGTGAACTTGCGCAACTGGCCGGGGCTCAACTCGCCAAGCTGCTTCGGCGTCAGCGCCGCTATCTGCTGTTTCGTCAGCGCCTCGATCTGATGAATGGTCAGAGCGTCAAGCTGCTCCCGCGTCAGTGCCGAGACGTGGCGTGGAGACAGCTTTGCCATTGTCGCAGGATTGCGTGCCGCGACGAGAGCGGGGTCCAGCGCCGCAAACTGGGTTGCATTGAGATGGCTGAATTGGGCAGGCCGCATGGCGGTGACCTGTTCCGGCGTAAGGGCGTTGCGCTGCTCGTCACTGAGCTTGGCGATCTGGTCGGGCGTCAGCTTGCGCACCTGCTCGATGGTCAATCCGGCGAGTTGCTCTTGCGAGAAGGCCGCGACCTGATCCGGCCGCAAGCCGGTGATCCGGCCAGAGGCAACAGCCTGCAATTTGCTTGGCCTGATCGCCTGGAGCTGTTCGCCACCCAGCGCCCGCAACTGCTTCGGCGGAAGCGCGGCAAGCTGATCGAACGTCAACTGCCGGATCTGCTCGGGGCTCAGCGCAGCCACCTGCTCAGGCGCCAGCTTGGCGATGTTCTCCGGCTTGATGGCGTGCAATTGCGGACCGGTCAGCCCGGCAATCTTATCGGCTGCAAGCGCTCTGACCTCCGGCCCGCTCGGTGCCCGCACAGGTTCGGCAAATCCCGGCTCCGCGGCGAAACTCGCCGGAAGCTCAAGGCTGATGATGTTTCCGCTGACGGGGTCAAAAACCGCCCTGCCCCGGTCAGGCGCCGGCGGCCATGTCGCGGCTGTCGGCGTTTCGGCAGCACTATTCTCTGTCGGCGGCGTTTCGCCGGCCACGGCCGGGGCTTCGCGGCCGACCACCGCGGCCACTGGCGGCGGCGGCGCTTCGGCCTGTTCTGGCGCATCCCAGAACTCGTCGGCCGGCCGCAAGATCACCTGCGGGCGTTTTTGTGTCGATCCGCCAGGCGCGACGGCATCCTCATTGCGCGTGAACTCACCGACGAAATTGCCGTCCGGATCCATCATCCGCCAGCCATGGACCTCGTTCCATGGTATGCTGCCGTCGATTGCAGTCTCGTCGACGCGGGCCATGCTGTCGCTGACCGGCCGGCCCATCGCCTCGAACTCGGTCGGGACGTGGAGGCGCGGTCTACTCGGATTGAGCGTGTAGAGATAGGTATGGCCCTGCTGCCGCGCGGCCCGTGACTCTTCCGAAACGAAAGCCTTGGCGCCCGAGATCGACTGGCTGGTGCCAACGAAACGGCCATGGGTATTGCCCAGCACATAGTTGCTCAGGACGATGCCTTGCGGATTGTCCACCCAGATTCCGGTCGGCGGCGGCGGCGAGAAGCCGCCGGCGTCCCTGATCTCGCTCGGCGCGCGTGTATCGGCGCGGAAAACATAGGGGCCGACATTGCCGCGCAAGGGTCTTGCGGGGTCGCCGGGGCCGTCGACGGGCAGATTGCCTTCCTCGGGATGCCCAAGGCTCCCCGGCACATGGTCATCGGAAGCCCCACGTATCCAGGGCAGCACCACCGGCTCCCCGGTTTCCGGATCGCGATGCAGAATATGCGACTTGTGAGCCAAGGTCGGGTCGTCGCCGCGGAGTTGCGGACCATCCGCAGGCGGCACGTATACGTTCTCCGCGCCCTTGGGCGGCGTCCCGAGATACCTCACGGTGGCCGTTTCGCCATTCTCGTCCACGATCCGAACCGTTTTTTCCGACGACCCCGGGCCTAGTGCCGGCGGGGTGCCATCCGACGGCCCCGGGCCCAGTGGCGGCGGGGTGCCATCCGGCCGTCCCGAGCCCTGTGCCGGCGGGGTCGGCGGCGAATTGTGCAGCACGTCCTGCTCGAGCAGCCGGTTGAGGTAATGTGCCTGCGTGGGCGTCAGTTCGCTGCGGGCCTGCTGGTCCAGCTGTTGCCGCAACGCTTTCCATGCTGGCCGGCTCATGCCGTCTGGCCGTCCGCCGGCGAGCTGGTCCGGATATGGCGCCACGCCCAGTTCCGGGAACACATCCAACACGCGCTGACCAGCGAACCTCAAATCGCCGTGCGGCGATGCCGCAACCTCGGCGAGATAGGCGTCGAGATGCTGCAGGACGTCCGGCGTCAGTTGCCCCCCCGAAGTCTCCAGCGCGGAGAAAACCTTTTGCGCGCCTTCGGAGGATCCGGGATGGGCGCGGGCGGTACGGGCATGCGGGACAACATCCTTCCTCACCGAGCCGAGTTCCACCGTCGTTAGCGGCAATGGCCCATAGTTCAGGGCGAGACCGGCGCCGTGGTCCTTGCGGTCCAGGCGGTTGAGCGGCCCGGCGCCCGTCTCGCGCGGAACGGCCTCGAAGGCGGGGGTGCCGCGCCAGGGTTCCTTGCCGCCTCCGAAGGGCGCCATGACGTTGTAGTTGCGGTAGAGGAGACGATCCTCGAAACCCGGCACCTTGCCTTCGGAGCTATAGTGGCTGGCGCCACCTCTCGCCGCCTCCTCCCAGAAAGAGGCTGCCCGTTGACTGAGCGGGCCAGGCTCCCTGTGCGTATATCCCGGCCGGCCGCCTTCGCCGCCGAGATAGCGCAGCGTGCGATTGACGTAGGCCCCGCTCAGAGAGAAGCCAAAGATGGATAGTGAAACGCCAGCGGCTTTTTCGTTCTGGAACGTGTTCTTCGACAGCATCGGCGCCGATGCGACCCACTGGGCGGAGGGAGCCGCCGCCTCATCATAAGCGAAATTCGGCCGGTATCCATTGACGAAGAGTTTCTGGCCCTTCGCATCGTTGGGATGGACCGGGAGCAGAAAGCCGGTGCCGCCGTCGGGGCCGTTGTTCTTCAGGCTGAGTTCGCCATAGACCTGACGGCTGGGCAGCGGCACTTTGAGGCCGATGCCGAGCATCGATCCGCCGAGCGTGATCGTGCGGCCGTCGGGGCCGAGGATCCACCCGGCAGCCAGCAAGGCGCCGTTGGTCACCACGTCGTTCAGCACGGGGCCGCCCAGGACATTGGCTTCGTGTTCCTGCAGGAACCAGGAGACAGTGGCGCGGTCGGACCGCCAGACCCCTTGTGCATCGGTGAAGAATGTCGGGGCGCGCCACGAACTCGCCTTGTCGGCATCCAGCAACCGCTCCAGCAGGACGGGCACCTCGCTGTTGATCTCGGTCCCGGCCCTGGGCTTGCTTGCGGGCAGCGCGTTCTCCAGCGCGTGCGCGAGCGACTGGACCGCGGGGTCCGCAGATTTCTGCTGGTTGGCGGCGTAACCGCGCATCTCTCGCCAAAGATACGGCGTCCAGGTGTCGTGGCCGGACAGGACCTCCTCATTGTAGCGGCCTTCCGGCGAAAGCTTGCCGGCGGGTTTGAACGAAGAGCCCGGCTGAAGCTTCGGACCGAAAACCCACGTGCTGCCACTGTCGGCCGCCAGGACCTGCATGAGCGCATCCTGCTGCGCGGCAGTCACGGCCTTGCCGGGCTTGGTGGCGCGCCCCTTGAAAAACGGCGAGGCGGCATTTGCCGCGGCGGCAAGGTTCGGATCG
Source organism: Mesorhizobium sp. L48C026A00 (assembly GCF_000502375.1). NCBI lineage: Bacteria > Pseudomonadati > Pseudomonadota > Alphaproteobacteria > Hyphomicrobiales > Phyllobacteriaceae > Mesorhizobium > Mesorhizobium sp. L48C026A00. Next base: position 29,357 of record NZ_AYWU01000009.1, read on the forward strand.
GTGGAGCCTGATGCAGCCTTGAGGTAATCGCCGACGATGCCACGGCCGGCATCGGTCCAGCCGGCTTTTCTTGGCAGCGCCCCTGCGGTAAGGGACTGCTCCCCGCGGGGCAGCCTGGCGTCGGACGACAGGCTGAGTTGGTCGATCACTTCTCCCGGCGACAGATGCGGCAGCTTGCCCTGTGCGCTGAACACCTGGAGGGTCGTCAGGCCGTTCATCGAAAGCTGGCCGGCCGGCTTGGAGCCGGTGAACGGGCTGTTGTGGTCGGCGTTGAGCATTTCGACAAGCGCATGATGCTGGGCCGGCGTCATGTCCGTGCCGGACTGAGGCAAGGCCCTGCCCCCGAGTTGCACTCTGGTCATGGTCACCGCATCGCGGACGACAGGATCGCTGGAGCGTTCGAGAGAATTGAGGTAGTCGCCGACGAGTTGCAGCTGCTCGGGCGTCCATATCGGCGCGGGCGTTGCCGCATCGTCGGGAAGCGCCGGCAAGGTCGTGGCCATGGTTTCGCCGAGCGCCGAGCGACGGCTGACTTCCGGATTCTTGGCAGGATCGAACGCATGGACTTCCCTTGCCGGGGTGTTGACCCTGAGCTGGCCGTTCGGCGTGGTTATCGACCCGCGCTTGGCGCGTTCGACGGTCGGGCCGGAACCCAGGTAGCCGGCATCCGTCGCATGCTCGCCCAATGGGACGATGTCGGGGACGATGTCGCGGGTCATGCTCGCCTGCGGGCCGGCGACGACGACCTTGGCCGGCAGGTATTCGCCGCCGGCCTCGACATAGATGTCCTGTCCGGCGGTGACGCCGTCCTGCGGAACCGGCCGGTGATAGATGCTGTCGACCAGTTCGCCGAGCTTCGGATAATCATAGCGGGGTTCGGTATTAAGGTAACGCGTGCCGATGCGCCGCAGGCCGGCTTTGACTGCAGTGAACGTCTGGCCGAAGCTGTACGGGTTTGACGAGCGATTGTTGATGATCGGCGTGCCGTCGGGCCGAACCGGGCTGGGGTGCTCGGTGTCCGTCACGGGCGGTGGCTCGGTGCGGGCCTTATCGGCTGTCCAGCGGCCATCGGCGCCGAGATAAAGAACCGGCAAGGAAGGGTCGAGCTCGACAGGAGCCGGCACCGGCTCCGGCGCCGACGTGATCGCCTTGGGTTCGGGTATGGCGACAACCCTCTGCCCTTCCGGCAGGTTGAAATCGACGAGCATCTCGCCGGTATGGCGGTTGCCGAGAGTGTAGCGCATCAACGGGCGGCTGCCTTCCGCCCCGCGTGTTTCCGTTTCGGACTGGAGCAGGACCTCGTCCGGGGTGGCCAGCACGGCCGGGTCGGAAGGGCGTGCGCCGTCGAGGTAGCCCGTCTGCTGCGGATCCTTGCCGCTGGTGTAGACGTATTCCGCGGGATTGGGGCTTGGCATGCCGGTGAACGTCTTGGTCGCCGGGTCCCAGACGAGCCGCAAGCCGCTCTCGGCCGGGCGCGTCGTTCCATCGCCGCGGACCGGCGGAACGACAATCGGATCGCCGTCGGCGGGGACGCGCACATTCTGCTCACGCGCTCCTTGGGCGTCTCGGTCGCTGGCATTCTCGGGATCGCCGCGCTCGCCCGGGGCGCTCGGCCCTTCATCGTGGACGTTGATAACCGTCCCCTCGACGACGGGGTGGCTGGGATCGTGGAGGACCAGCTTGTCGGTCGGGCGATAGACGCCGTCGGTGCCTTGCTCATGCACGACCATCGGCCTCGACGATTGTCCGTCGCCTGATGGATCACCCTTGCCGCCCGTGGGTGGCGGTGGATTCGGACCATCGGACACGCCCGCCGGCAGCGCCCGTGGACCGGTTGGCCGGTTAGCCGCACCCGCGTTGTCAAAACCGTCCCGGGCGCTGAAACCGGCTCCCTGCTGGCCGGATGTTTCGCCGGCCACATCGCCGTCGATGATGATCTCATCCGGGTCCGGCATGACCTGCTCGCCGGTCGGCCTGTAGACACCGTCAGCGCCCATCTCGTAGACGGCCCGCGGTTGCGGCCCCGAATCCGGAAAAGTTCCGCTCCGAGTACCGCCCGTTCCAGGCATGTTGGACAACAGCGAACGGCCGCCCAGCCCCGTGCCGACAGTGCCGACGCCTATGCCCACGACGGCGTTCGCGAGCTCGAGCAGGGACATCTCGCCGCCATGCGCCGCCAGATCTTCCACCGATTTGCCGAGCAACGGAACACCGGTAACCACGGCGCCGGCATCGAGGATCCACGCAGCGTTGGTCAGCCTGTTGCCGCTTTGCATAAACTCCGAGACCTTACCAGCATAAGAGGCCTCCTCTACGTTCACCTGGAATCTGCCGATGCCCCAGCTGGCATCCTTCATGCGGGTCATCCCGAAGCCGCCCGCGAAAGCCTGGGATCTGGACAGGCTTGTCTTTGCCAAGCCGAATGTGCGCAGGGCACCCGCGCCCACGGGCAGGAACGCAGTTACGCCGGTCGCGATATTCCAACCCGACTGGCTGTCGAAGTCGCCGCCCTGCAGGAGGTGATCACCCTCTTTGATCAGAGCCTTGCCGCCAAGGATTGAACCGGAGCCGATCGCGATGGGAATCGCCCATTGGCCGCCCGGCACGAACGAGACGATGGTGGAGACACCGGCGACGATGCCAAGACCAATGTCGGTAGCTTTGTCCCAGAAATCCACTTTGCGCGCGTCGGCCACTTCCAGTTCGTCGAGCGAAAAACCATCCTTGCCGAGCGACATGTCGCCGCCCTTGGCCATGACCAGATTGCCCTTCTCGCTGAAGATGCGATTCTCGTGCTGGAATTCATCGAAGGTGCTGTAATATTTGCCCGAGCTGTCGACATAGCCGATTTCGTCGTCGCCGCTCTTGATCGCGAACAAAGCCGTCGTCGATTCCTTCCCGCCGTCGAGGGAGAAGATCGGCACGATCTTGACCTTGGCGTCGTCGCCGCCGCGGTCGGTGATTTCTTCGGTGACCTTTTGGACGTCTGCCTCGGGCCCGAGGGTCTGACCAACGGCAGTGCTGAGTTGGTCCGGCGTAAATGTCTCGTATTCGCCGGTGAAGCCGGCCTCGTAGAGGTTCTCCAACTGGACCTGATATCCAGCCAGCGCCTGGTCCTTGTGTTCTTCAAAATACTCGTACTTGACTTTCGCCTCATGATCGGCGGAACCGTATTCGAGAAGTTTGGGGTGGCTTGCGGAAAAAGCGTACCAGTCGCGCCCCGCCACCATCGCCGGCCGCACGTTTTCTTCCCAGTCCTCCAATTGGTTCTTTTCGGTCTCCGCCTGGCCTCGATCGATTTCCGCGGCCGCTACTTCGGGGTGCACCCACAGCTTCTGGCCGTCCATCTCGATCTGGACCCATTTGCCGCTGTCGCCGATCGCACCCGGCCCATGCTCTTCGTAGGCCGCGGCAACCTCCGGCGCGACCCACAGGGCGCGGTCGTTCACCGTGATCTTCATCGCCGTTTCGCCTGGCTTGAGCGTGCCTGCGGGCGCCTCTACGGTTCCCGGCCCGTAGTCGGTGATCGCCTGGTCGCGTGCCGCGGTCGCGTCGACGAGCCCCGTCTTCGCATCTCTCAGCCCAGCATCAAGCTGGTCGACCTGCACGCCGACAATCTTCGACCTGGCAGCGTCCAGCGCCGATTGCGATCCGTTTGCATTGGCTGTGCATACCGGCGCCGATAGGTCCTGCGTCGAGGCCAGCATCTCCTGCCACTGCTTGTTGAGCGGATCGTTGCGGAAATCTTCCCTGATACCCTCGTCGTTGAGGTCATATGTCAGGGCAGATTTATGTATGTTGGTGTCATCACCGTTCTCGTCGGTGAAAGTGGCGTTCTCATATTCGGTAACGACATAGAGCTGACCGTTCTCCTCAATGATGTCCTGCGATTTTATCTTGCCGGTAAAGTCACCATGTCCATTGGTATAGCCTTCCCAATCGAAATGGTGCGGGTTTCTTTCCTGCGCCTGCGCAAGCAGTTGCTGCTTGAGAGGCTCCATGGTTACGGCAAGATCCGCCGCCTCTGCCTGTGCAACCCCATACTCCTGATATGCCTCGGCCAGGGTCACCTGATTGGCCGCTGCCCCCTGGAGCGTTTGCAGACCTTCAAGCCGCTCTTCGATGGCCGTGTATTCTGGGCTTCCAGGCTTGGCATCGGTAAGCTTCAGCTCCAGCTCGGTCGAGCTGATCATTTGATCGATCGTCGCCTTGTTGCCGTTTGCGGTGTGTAGCGAAACGTTTGTAAAGAGCTCGGCGACCTCCGCGTGCGCGGCCTTTCCTTGTTGGTTGGTTTCCTCGGCACTGGGGCCATCCGGGTTGCTGACAGCCGTCTGGTTGGGATCGCTGAGCGTCGGCAGGTCTACCTGTTTGTCGATCGCTTCGAGAAGTGACTTCTGGCCCTGCTCGTATTCGACCCGGGCGGTGCTGGCGCTTTCAAGGGCGTTGTTGGCGAGGGTCAACCGGCTTTGCGCATCTGCCAGCGTGCCCTTCGGCTCGGGCGGCTTCCAATCCAGTCCATAAGGCGCCAACGCCGCGTCGAGCGTTGACTCGGCACCGTCCATGGCGTTCTTGAATTCAGGGTCCAGAGCATAGACGTCGAGCTGTGCCGCGCTCTGCGCAGCCTTTGCTTCTGCCTCACCGAAGTTCGCAATCGCCACGTTCTCGGCTGCGATCGCCTTGGCCACCTCCGGGTCGAACCATTTCCAGCTCCCGTCGACCAGCAATGGCACCCACTTCCCGCCCGAAGGAGCCGTGGGTGACGGTGGGTTGCCGTAGGGACCAACCGACGTGGGGCCACCGTCGAGAGTCGCGCCGGTTGCGTCTTGTCCCGGACCATACAATTCCATTGCAGCGACCACGGCCTGCTGCTTTTCAAGCGCCTCCGTGGTCAGCTCTGGCGTCGCTCCGCCGAATATGCCGTCCAGCATCGTCTTGAGTATCTGGTCTTCCTTGGCCTGTTGCGGGTCACTGCTGTTCGGGTTGATGTCCAGCAGCAGCTCGGCGAGCGCCTGTTGCGCGGTGCCGGCCGCGATATCGGTGACGGCGCCGGTCGTTGCGTTGGTCAGCGTGATCTTGCCGTCCGGCGACGTGGTCATTGTATAGCCGTTGAACGTCACCTCGACGGTGGTGTTGGTACCGCCCTCGATCACCACGGTTTCCCCGGGATGAATAAGGTCGGGATCGCGCGGAGAGGTGAACAGCTCCGGATTGCTCTCGGCGAGATCCTCCAGCGTCACACCATGCGCCTCGGCGATGTCGCTCAGATTGTCACCGGGTTGGACCTCGTAATTGATCGGCTCGCCATCCCCCAGCGTCTCGACAACGGTCTCGGTGCGCCGGCCGTCCTTGTCGACGACGATCGTCGTTTCGGTGTTGTTCTTAGGGTCGACGATGGTGGTGGTCTGCTCGCCGGTCTCGGTGTTGCGCTCGGTGTGGCTGGTCCTGCCATTGCCGTCGACCGTATCGGTCGTCTCGGTATTCCCCTCGATGGTCGTCACCGAAGTCGAACCGTGTTGGTAGTCGTTGTTGTAGGTGACCGTCTTGCCGGTCTCCGGATCCGTGACGACGATCTGCAGGGTTTCGCCCGGGTCGCCGCCCTGCGTCACCTCGAGGCCGGCGGCGTTCAGCTCGGCGATCACCTGCTCGGGCGTGAGATCGCTCGCCTCGGCGATCTCCTCGATGCTCATGCCCTCGGCAAGCTGCTCCTGGATCGACGCCGCGCCCGAGCCGTCGGCGGTCTGGGTCTGCGCCAGGATTACTTCGTCGCCATCCGGCCCCGTGACCGTGGTTACCGGCAAGGCGACGCTGTTGTTGGGCGTTACCGTCTCAACCTTTGCGCCGTTCGGCAGGGCCTTCTCCACCGTGACGGTGCCGTCGGCAGCCGTGTGGGTGGTGGCGGTGATGCCGGTCTGCGGGTTCGACGTGCGTTCGGTGACCGCGCCGTCGCCGAGATCGTCCACGAGCGTCGTCGTGATCGCGCCGGTCTGCGCGTCGACACTGGTGGTTTCCTTGCGGCCGAGATCGTCACGGATCGGCGATGAAGTCGCCTGCATGTCGGGGCCGGTCTCTTCGGTGTAGTAGCCGCCGTGATGATAATCCTGGTTTTCGGTGATCGTGCGGTCTCCAACGGTGATCACCACCGTGCGGGTGTCGCCGTTGGCGTGCTCGGTCGCTACCGCCGTCATGCCGCCGGCATTCAGAGCCGCCACCACATCCTCGGGAGCCATGTGCTGCTCGGCGGCGATGTTGTCGATGCTTTTGCCGCCCTCGATCGCCTTGAGGATGTCGTTCGCCTTGGCGTTCGGCGCCTCGACTTTCGGCGCCTTGACTTCCAGCGCTTTGACTTCCGGCGCTTTGACTTCCGGCGCTTTGACTTCCGGCGAAACAACGAGGTTTGGCGCGCCGCCGAGATCCTGCGTGAAAAGCGCCGGCGCGGCGGTGGCGCCGCCATTGCCGTTTGCCGTGGTGACCGCGGCAGGCAGCTCCGGTCCTGGCTGCGCCGGGGCGGTCGATTGTGGCGACGGGGCAGTCGGCTGCGCCGTCGTCAGATCCGCATTGACCTGCGTCAGCCGCTGGCGGGCGCCCGCGGCCGCGTCGGCCTCGCCCATCTTGTTCGCGAGCCGGATTTCATTTTGCAATTTCGTGGCTTCCGCCTGCAGCCGCGTAATCTGCTCGGCATTTGCCTTTGGATCGACCCTGGGCGGCGGCGGCGGCTTGACGGTGTTAATCGGGCGGATCATCAAACAACCTCCGGAGCCGGTCCAGTCCTGGTTCAGGCAGTCTGCCTGCCGTCAACGCCCCCGCGCCCGACAGTGGAAGCCCCGGAAGCTTACCGGGGCGGCTTCCAATAAATGCCGAAAGCAGCGAGTTGCTCTTCCGACTGTCTTACTCGTTCTGCAGCATTCACTTCAGACTGCGCAGCCGTCAGCGCCGCCAGCAACTCGACGGCGGCGAACGCCGGCGCCATGCTGCGAAAGAACGACTGCGAATTTGCCGTAACGATGATGGTCTCGCGCGCGATCCGGGCCAGCGGCGACACGCTGCTATCGGTGATTGCCACCACGCCGACACCCTGCCTGGCCGACTGGCGCGCCACGTCGATCGTCGTGCGTTCATAAGGCGACATGCCCACTGCAAGGAGCACGTCGCCGCTTCCCGCGCCCTGCAAGGCATCCAGACCATGTCCGCCGATCTCGCCGACAAGCGTCACCTTGCGGTCGCCGTCGGCCAGAAACGACATGATGTGAACGAAGTGGCTGGCGACCGGATAACCGGAGCGCGAGCCGAGGCCAAACAGATTGCGTGATCGTGCAAGGAGGTCGGCGGCGGCGATGAATTGCGAGGCATTGCCGTACTCACCCAGACTTGAAACCTGCGCCGCGAGCGTGTCGGCGACAACCCCTGCAGTCGAATATCCGGGAACGCCACCCTGTTCGGCACCGCGTCGCGCCGGCTCACCGGCGCCTGTCTCCCGCAGCGCGCGCGCATAAAGGCTGCGCATATCCTCGTAGCCTTCAAGGCCAAGCCATCGCGCCAACCGCATCATCGTGCTGTGCGAAACGCCGGCCTGATGCGCCTGCTCGCGCATCGACATCAGTGCGACATCCTTAGGATGGTCCAGCACGAAACGCGCGGCGACCCGCAGCTGCGGCGGCATATTCTCGAACCGTTCGGCCAACAGCTCCGCCAAAGGACCTTGTTCCATTCTGCCATACCCCATTTACCCCGATGGCAGGTTACTCCTCCAATGGTGGCAATGCAACAGTTGGAACCGAACTGGTTCATATATTCCAAGTGGACTTTCATTTTCGATCACGCTGCCTTAAGCTGCTTTCGCAACCTGCCGGATCGCGTCGACGTGATTCCGGAGTTTGTAACTTGAATGGTCCCTCAAGGAGACAATGATGGCTACCCCTCCCATTACGTCCGGCGCTGCCGGGTCGCCGGAACAGAACCTGGACAAGATGATCAAGCATCAGGAGCGCATGTTTAGCCTCGAGATCACAAAAGAGATCGCGAAGTCCCAACATGACATGCTGATGAGCACCGCGAGGACGCTCGGCCAGTCGGCTGAAAAGGCCTAAGCCGGGATTCTCGAACCATGCGCCGCCGCAAGCACCCGGCGGCGCACGTCCACGGCACGAACGTTTCGATGCCGTTGTCAGGCTGCATCTGAATTGTCATCAGCGGGAGATGAAGTGGCATGACCGCTCATTCTATCGGCATCGCCAGCACCCCGGCATCGCGACATTCCGTTGCGCTCAGCGTGACGCACGGATTTCACGCGGGCGCCCAACTCAGCCTGGTCGAGCCTCTGTATACGGTCGGCTCGAGCACGGAGTCCGAAATAGTCCTCAGGGACGCCGGCATCGCGCCGGTCCACGCAAGATTGCGGAGCAAGGGCAGCCAGATTGAAATCGAAGCCGTCGGCGGCGATGTCACGCTCGCCACCGGCGAGATCATCCGTGAAGGCCAAGGCCGCCGCTGCAAGCTGCCGCTTTCGATGAGCATCGGCGATGCCCATATCCGGCTGGTCAACCCGGAACGCCCGCCGAATCGCTGGTCTGTTTCCAATCGCCCCCTGCTGGTTGCGGGCAGCGTTCTCTTTGCCGTTTTCGCTGTTTCCGTCGCCGCCAATGGGTTCTCCTTCGCCGAGCCCGACATTGGCAAAAAGTCATCCGCTCAAGTCGATAAACCGATCACGTTGGCCTTCGCTGGCGAGGCCGGGCAGAGTGTTCTGGACGATCCATCGCCGACACAAGCACCCAGCGCCGCCGTCGCGGAACGCCAGCTCAAGCTGCGCCTCGAGCAATCCGGCATCAGCACATTGACCGTTCAGCAATCACCTGGACGGCTCGTGGTTTCGGGCATGATCGCCAATGACAAGAATGCTGCCTGGACCGAAACGCAATCCTGGTTCGACCAGGCGTTCGGCGCGCACATCTCCCTCGCCTCCAATGTCATGATCGGCAACGCCGAGCAGGCTCCGCGCCTGAGGCTGCAGGCGATCTGGTATGGCGAGCGGCCCTATGTCATCGCCACCGACGGCGCGCGCTATCATGAGGGCGCATTCACCAATGACGGCTGGACCGTCAAGCGCATTGGCGAGACGGAACTTCTCCTGACGAAGGGCGGCGCCACGGTCGCGCTGAAGTATCCGTGAACCGCCGGCTTGAAGGGCCGCGATTCGATACGGCAAGGATGGATACAACCGGCCGCGAGGTGCGGCAGGCGGAAGGCGTGCGTGGTCAGGCAATCAACCGTCGGCGGATGAACGGCGTCGACAAGACCGCAAGCCGGGCCCAGGGGACGACATCGGCCGCTGGTACGGAAAAGCCAGGAACCGCGGAATTCCAGTCCTCTCGGGGCACGAACAGCGAATCACTCGACGAGGCGCTCATCAACTTTGTCATGCCCGGTATTCCCGAGCCAGCCATCCTGCGCCGCTCGGTACCCATCCTCCAGCATTTTGTAGCGCATCTGGTTCCCGGCCTTGAGGGTGGCGAGCAACTCAAGGCACTTGCCAGAACGCTGATGGAGGATGAAATCGAGCGTCATCGCGATCTGCTTGCCCGGATACAGGAAGGAATCTAAACCTGACTGATCCGAATGAAACAGTGCATCTGCTGCATGTCCTGGGTTATCTCTATGGGTGTCACGGGCAGGCAAAGCGGGGCGCGGCCTACCTGCTAATCGCGGCGCAGCTGTCGCCGGGAAATGCCGGCGTTCTTCGCACGCTGGCGCATCTGCTCATACTCGATGGCGAAGCGGACAAGGCGCTTGCCACCATAGCCAGGCTGGAGACGCTGGAGGGAATGGACCACCCGACGCTGGCGTTGCTGAAGAGCCGAGCATTGCTTGTGGCCGGCCGCAAGGCCGAGGCGCACAATGCCTTGCGCAGCTTCCTGTCGCATCGAGCCGCCGAATGACGATATCGGAGCGCCTTCTGGACTTCCTTGCCAAGCTGTCACGCCGCAGCGATCTGGTCATCGCCATCCTGATGCTCGTTGCAGTGGTGATGATGCTCATTCCATTGCCGACCTTCCTCGTCGACATTCTCATCACCACCAATATCGCCGTCAGCGTGCTCATCCTGCTGGCTTCGTTTTACGTTTCTCATCCGCTCCAGTTCTCGTCGCTGCCATCGGTCATCCTCATCGCCACCTTGTTCCGGCTGGCGATCACGATCACGACCACGCGACTGATCCTGCTCCAGGCCGACGCAGGCGAGATCGTTTCGGCCTTCGGCAGTTTCGTCGTTGGCGGGAGTATTGCCGTGGGCCTCGTGATCTTCCTGATCATCACCGTTGCGCAGTTCATCGTGGTTGCACGGGGTGCGGAACGCGTTGCCGAAGTTGCCGCGCGCTTTACGCTCGATGCGCTGCCGGGCAAGCAGATGAGCATCGATGCGGAGTTGCGCAACGGAGACATCGATCAGGCGGAGGCACGCCGGCTGCGCCAGCAGCTTGAGCGTGAGAGCCAGCTGTTCGGCGCGATGGATGGCGCCATGAAATTCGTCAAAGGCGACGTCATCGCCGGCATTGTCATCATTCTGGTCAACCTGATCGGCGGTTTCGCGATCGGGACGCTGCAGCACGATATGTCGCTGGGCGACGCCGCCGTGACCTACTCACTGCTCACGGTGGGTGACGGGCTGATCGCGCAGATACCGGCACTGCTTGTCGCCGTGGCCGCCGGCACGATGGTGACGCGCGTCGGCAGCTCTGACGGCACGAGCGACCTTGGCAAGCAAATAACCAGCCAGTTGCTACGCGACCCCCGTGCACTCGCACTCGCCGCGGTGATCATGGTCGGACTGGCCATAGTGCCGGGCTTTCCGTCCCTTGTGTTCCTGATCCTTGGTGCCTGCTTCGGCGCGGGCGCCTATGCGATCAACCGCCGTACCGCGGGGGAATCCGAGCTCAGCGACATCGGCCAGATCGCCGTGGCCGAACAAGCTGGAAAACCGGCGTCGCTTTCATCGACGCCCGTCGCAGCACTGCCTTCATCATCCCGCATCGTCGTACGCTTCGGAACCGAACTCGGACGCTCGGTCCTGGAACCCGAATTCGCCACGCTCGCTGATGGCGTGCGCCGCGAGCTTTTCGGCGATCTCGGTGTCGACGTTCCGGCTATCGGCCTGCAGGTCGACGAGAAGCTTTCAGCGAGAAGCATGCGCATCGATCTGGAGGGCGCACCCATCCTGGATGCCGAAATCCCCGCCGACCGCGTTCTTGTCGAAGCGGACCCCACCCATCTCGATCTGCTCGATGTGACTTACGAAAAGGGGTCTCCGATTGCCGGTCAGCGCAAATTCATGTGGGTCGATGATCGCCACCTTTCGGCGTTGAAGGAAGCCGGCTTCGTCTTCTCCACGCCGGCGCAAACAGCGGCCAAATGGACCGGAAATGCACTTCGGCTCTATGCCGGCCATTTCGTCGGGATCCAGGAGACGCGCAGGCTGCTGTCGGACATGGAACCGGACTATGCGGATCTGGTCAGACAGGCGCAGGAGATCGTGCCGCTGCAGAAAATCGCCGAGGTGCTTCGGCGACTTGTCGGCGAAAACGTGCCGATCCGCAACCTGCGCCTGATCCTCGAAGCGCTGATCGAATGGGGTCAACGCGAACAGGACGTCGTTCTGCTTACGGAATATATCCGCACGTCCTTGAAACGCCAGATCAGCTTCCGCTTCGCTGGCCGTAACAACATCATCGCAGCCTATGTTCTGCAGCGCTCGGCCGAGGATATCCTGCGAAACGCGGTGCAAAGCACATCGACCGGCACGTTCCTGAACCTTTCGGATGACGATGCACAGGCATTGATCGCCGAAATCGAACGAGCCTTGTCGCAGAACGCCACCGATGTCTCACCGGTCGTCCTCGCGGCGATGGATGTACGCCGTCATATGCGAAGCCTGCTCACGCACAATGCCATCGAGCTTCCGGTCCTGTCCTTCGGGGAAATCGCACAGGAATTCAACGTCCAGCCATTGGCCACGATAGCCGGCCGCTCGGGCGTGGCACGCAACGTCTCTCGGTCGCTGCCATCGGCTGAGGCGAAAGCCGGACAAGAGGCAGCCTCATGATGCCAGCCGGGCGGATTGGGACAATTGGGGGAACTACATGCTCAAGAGGGGAACGGCATGACAATCCACGATACCGCAGTAGGCGTTCGATCCGCCACTTTCGCCGGGCGGATGCGCTGGCTCGCTATCGCGACGATTGGCGTCTTGCTGGCGTTTTTGTTCACACATGCCGACGCGATGGCACAGGATGTGTCACCATTGCCGAGCCGGCCAACGGTCGACCTGCCGGTCGGGCAAGGACGCCTGCTGCGCTTCAATGAACCCGTTGAATCGGTCCTGATCGCCGACACCACGATCGCCGACCTTCAGGTCGTGTCGCCGGGGATGGTCTATGTCTTCGGCCTGAAGCCCGGCCTGACCAACCTCATTGCAATCACGGCCGATGAGCGGGTCGAGGCAACGGCCCAGTTCCGCGTCACCCCCGATGTCACGCCTGCCAACGAAGCGAAAGACGCGATGCAGCCGAACTCGGCGACAAATCTCTCGATTTTCGGGACCCGCATTGTTGCGACCGGCGAGGCACAAGGCGTCGAGGAGGCAACGGATGTCGACAATATCGCCCGCACGTTCTCGCCGCCGGAACAGCCGCCGCTGAACAACATGACCGTGCAGGGGTCGCAGCAGGTCAACATCCGGGTCCGTTTCGCCGAAGTCTCGCGCACTGAGTTGCAGTCCTACGGCGTCGACTGGTCTGTCGGATACAGGAGCGGCGGCTTCGAATTCAACATGTTCCAGGACAATGGCGTGCCCTCCGGCACCGGCAATCTTGGTTTGAGCATGGACCAGCCGCAGGGCATCAACTTCGACATTCTCATCGAAGCGCTGCAACGAAACGGCGTCGTCAAGATACTGGCCGAACCGAACCTGACAGCGATGACTGGTCAGACCGCGAGCTTTCTTGCTGGCGGCGAAATTCCGGTTCCGATTCCGCAAGGAACGGACGTCGTTACCGTTCAATACAAGTCGTTCGGCGTTTCCCTCGGGTTCACCCCGACACTGATCGGCCGCGATCGCATTGCGCTCCATGTTCAGCCGGAAGTCAGTTCCTTGTCGGAAGCAGGCTCAGTCAGCGCCAATGGCTTTGCCATGCCGAGTTTCGTCGTGCGCAGGGCTGACACCACGGTCGAGGTGGCGAGCGGCCAGACCTTTGCGATCGCCGGTCTTTTCCAGCAGCGGACCTCGCGTAATCTGGAAAAGTTTCCGGTTCTCGGCGATGTGCCGGTGCTTGGCCCGCTTTTTCAGTCACAGCGCTTCCAGCGCGAAGAGACGGAACTGGTGATCCTGATCACGCCCTATCTGGTCGAGCCGGTGCGCGACAGCCTCGCCACGCCGCTCGATCGTCCGGCGGCCAAGCGCCACAGGAAGCGCGCCAATGACGCATCGGCGATGGGCCTGATCATCAAGTAGCGGGGAACCGGACATGACATTTCGCATCGCATTGTGCTCTGTTCTTCCAGTGCTGCTTCTGGTCGGCTGCGCGAACAACCGGCAACAGCCGCAGGAATATTCTCCCGGCTACAGCTATGTTTCGACCGACACCGGCGGCTCGCAGAAGGGCGTCGGCGGCTCCATCCTTGCTCCCAATGCATGTCTGAACGAACCGGCCGATGACGACCGTTCTGCCGCTGCGACCAATCTGACGATCGTCACCGGCATCGGCTCCCACCTGCCGCCCGGCTGCGCCAACGCCTACAATCTTCAACGCATGGCCGAAAGCCAGCGGGACCTCGTCGAGGGCCGGCGCATGGGGGCGGCGGCGGCCGCGCCGACGGCAAATGCCGCCCGGCGTTACCTCAATGGCGAAGAGGCGCCGATCGGTGGAGCCAACAGCGGGCCGGCGACGCCGCAAACAACGCTCCCAGTCGAGTGAGCCGATGCGGCGTTGCCCACCCTCCGGGCAGGCCCGAGGGCACGCTTTTGCGCGACATGCATAACTTGTCCGGTTGTTTGCGCGTCGGCCTCAACCCTTTCCGGACCGATGCTCTAGAGCGGTTCATCGTTTCACGGAAACGCCGAACCGCTCTATCTCCTTGTTTTTGCGCAATTCCCCAGGGAAAGCGCTATGCGCTTTTCCCGGGAAAACCGTTTCACACTTTTCCTGGAATTGCGCTAGCCGACGATAGAGCCGAGCGCTTTCGCCCTTGCCTGTGTGCTGCCCTTCGACCGGATGGTTCTGGCACGCGCAAGCAAGGTATTCACCTCCTTGGTCGCCAGGCCGATCGGTGGCGAGGCCCTGACCTGATCGGCCTGGCCAAGAAGTCCGTAGACCACCACGACGTTGCGCTTGTGATGCAACTGCGCATTGGGTGCGGCGGAGATCTTCTGGACCAGCGGCAGTGCCGTGGCGGAATTGCCTTCGAGCGCCGCGGCCAACGCCATGTTGCTCTCGACGTCGAGATCCCCCGGCGCAAGTTTCAACGCCTGAGCAAAAGTGGTCTGCGCCTGCCCCGTCTGACCGGCGAATGTCTGCGCCACGCCCAGCCTGATATAGGCGCTGCTGGTATTGACCAGCGGCGCGGCCTGCGCGAGCGCGCGCATGCCGGCATCGATATCGCCCGTCTCCATCATCGCCGAGCCAAGCCCGAGCATTGCCCCTCCGTCATTGGGCGCTTTTGCCAGCGCGGCCTGATAGGCTTTAGCCGCCTCGGCGGGGTAGCCGGCTCGCATATAGGCCTCGCCCGCCTTGACGAAGGCGCTCGACTTGGCATCCGGCATCGCTGCCGCGCGCTGGTAGAGCGCGATAGCGGTGCCACTGTCTCCCTGCGCATGGATATCGTCCGCAAGCTTGATCAGACGCTCCGATTGCGACGACGGGCCCTGTGCCTTTGCCTGCTCGGTGCCGGTTTTGGTCGTCTGACAACCGGCCGCCGCCAGCATGGCGACAACGGGCAAGAACACGACGTGCAGCCGCATATTCACCTCTCCGTATTCAAGCCCGCCGCACCTTACACACGGCCTTGGCCGACTGGAACCACAACAGTGCGATAAGATTGCAACATGGCCGAAGAAGCTGAGGAAAAGAAACTACCGGCGTCCGACAAGAAGCTTCGCGACGCTCGCCGCAAAGGCCAGGTTTCGCAGAGCCGCGACCTGGCCTCCGGCTTCACGCTTTTCGCAGCGCTTGGCTATCTATATTTTGCCTGGCCGATGCTGTTCGGGCACCTTTCGGAACTCGTGCAGACCGTGACCGCCCCCGGCGATTCGTTCGTTGAAGTCAGCCTGCAGGCTATCCGCCATTCGTTGTCATTGCTGATGCTTGCCACCTTGCCGCTCGTCGGAATCGTTGTCGTTCTCGCCGTGGTCTTCGGCATGCTGGGGACGTTCGGGCCGGTCTTCTCGTTTGAACCGCTCAAGCCGCAATTCGATCACATAAACCCGGCGAAGGGTCTTCAGAAGATCCTGTCGCTGCGCAACGTCGTCGAGTTCACCAAAGGCCTGGCCAAGGTGG
This sequence comes from Mesorhizobium sp. L48C026A00, assembly GCF_000502375.1. Lineage (NCBI taxonomy): Bacteria > Pseudomonadati > Pseudomonadota > Alphaproteobacteria > Hyphomicrobiales > Phyllobacteriaceae > Mesorhizobium > Mesorhizobium sp. L48C026A00. The sequence goes on from NZ_AYWU01000009.1 coordinate 44,893, forward strand.
TGTTGCTGGCCGGCCTGTTCGCATTCCTTTTGATCGCATGGCTGCAGCCGCTCTTCGATGCTCCGGGATGCGCTCCGTCATGCCTGGAGCCAATTATCAAAGCGGTGCTGACACCGCTTGGAATTGCCGCCGCCCTGGCCTTTGTCGTCATCGGCGTGATCGATGTTCCTATTCAGCGCTGGCTGTTCCTGCGCGACATGCGCATGACGACAACCGAATACAAGCGCGAACACAAGGACCTCGAAGGCGATCCGTTGATTCGACATGAACAGCAGCGACAGCGGCGTGAGGCCGTGATGCAACCGGCGAAGCTGGGCGTGAAAAACGCGGTCATCGTTTTCGTGTCCGGTGACCGCTCAGTGGCATTGCGTTACGTCAGGGGTGAAACGCCGGTGCCGACGGTCGTCGGCAAGGGCCAGGGCCGAGCGGCTGACGAGATGACGGCTCAAGCACGCCAGGCAGGTATTCCGGTGATCGAGGATGCGGCCGTCGCCGGCCCACTCTTCGAAAATACGAACACCGGAGCTTACATCGGCCAGGAGATGTTCTCACCGGTCGTACGCCATCTTGTCCGGCTCGGGCTCACTTGAGCCATGCGCGAACCGACCTTGCCGCAATGCCTGAGCAGCGCGGCAAGGTCAGCAGCGACAGCCGACTACTTGGCTGAACCCAACAGGACGTCGAGATCGACCGCGTCTGCCATTGCCTTGTATCCCGCGTCGTTGGGATGGAGGTTATCGCCGCAGTCGTAGTCGTCGCGCAGATACCCCGGCTTGGCCGGGTCTTCCATCACCTTGTCGAAGTCGACCACGCCATCGAAGCCGCCGCCGGTGCGGATCCATTCGTTCACCGCGACGCGAATCTTTTCTTTCTCGGGCGTGTAGTAACCCTCGGTGGGAAGTCCTTTGAAGGTTTCGGCGAAGGGGGTCAACGTCGCGCCGACAATGCGTATGCCATGGGCGTGCGCGCGATCGATGAGTTGTTTGTATCCGGTGATGATGTCTTGCGCCGTCGGTTCCTTGTCGTCCGGCGTGATTGCATTTTCGCCGGGCCAGCCGATATCGTTGATGCCCATCATAAGGACGACGGTCGAGACTTTGGGATGGCTCAGTATATCAGAATCGAAACGTCCCAAGGCATTGACACCCATACCGTCGGTCAACACGCGATTGCCCGAAAAGGCTTCGTTGACCACCGCGACCTTGCGGTTGGCCTCCTGCAATCGCTTGGCGATATGGTCCGGCCAGCGATTGTTGGCGTCAGGGGTCGAGCAATTCCCATCCGTGATGGAATCCCCGAAAAACACGATCGCCTCGGATTCCGGCACGGCGTCAACCCATATGTCGCTCAGAAACAGGCGCGATTTGAGTGTGCTGTCAGCCTTGAACGCAGCCTCGTTTGTGAAATTGCCCGGGCCGGAGATGTAGGCGGTTTGCACGCCATCCCAATGCACCGACGACAACGCCGTCTTCTTCGGCAGGAAAATGCTGACCGAGATTTCGGAAAGCGCTTCTGCCGAGAGAGCGATGGGGTCGCTGAGGATCGGAGCTCCCGGCGGAACGACCACAGAACTATTGCCGCCCCAGGTCAGAGGCTTCAAGGTCGCCTGATCGACGTTGCCGCCCTTGCCTGCTATTGCGACGCTGCCGGCACCGATGGTCAGCGGCTTTTCGCCGAAAGCATTCGACAGCACGACCCGCACGCTATTGCCGCCAACGCTGATGCGGGCGACCTGGCGGACGGTCTGGTTCTCCAATACCTCCGGCACTCCGAAAGGCGCAGGAAGATCATCCGACCAGCGCGGAGCAGGTGTGGCAGCCCAAGTGGTGATCCAGGCTCCCTCTTCGGCGCCTTGTGCCCCGAAACTAGCGATCGCAGAACCGGCCGCCACAGCTGCACAGATCAGGATAGTCTGACGTCGACGCCGCTTCCTCCCTGCTGCGGCAGAAACCACCGATGAAACCTTATCCGTGAAAACCAAGGGCCAGTTGAGCCGCATTTTTATCTCCTCCTCAAGACATGCTGGTAATGCCGCCGCCGGCCTTATTATGACGGGCTGTCCAGGGAATGAAATTCAACTTCCGTGGCAATCTTGGACCAGCGTCAGGGGCAAGGATTGCCAGCGTGGAACTGGTGCTGCCCTATAGTCAAAACTCGCGTGCTGAAACGTCCGCAGCGCCCTCGCCGGATTCACTGGCGGACATCGATCCTGGGCCCCAATGTCTGGGTCATAACCCGCCGCAGGACCTTGCCATCCGCGACATCGAGGCAGACGGTATCGACCAGGTATCGATACGCGACGATGTCGCGAGGCTCCAGCGCCTCAAAAGCGCGGTGCAGGAACGGCATGGAATAATGATGGTGTGGATAGAAGTTGTAACCGACCGCAACAGCCGAGTTCGCCAGGTTCGCGGCGCGATTGTGCTGTCCAAGAATAAACGACGCCGGGCGGGCCGCATCGTAGTCAGGCGGCGTGATTGGCAGTTCGACTGGATAGGCGCACTCTTTGGTAAGCTTCATGACCTCATAGTTGGACGAGGCAACGTCCGACGACTTCGGCCGCACCTTCCTGATCCCGATCTGGCCCCAAGCTGAGGTCGGAACGTGGCCGGATTCACGACGATATTCCTGATAGCCGAAGTGACGGGCATAGAGCAGATAGGAAGCGTCGCGGAAAAAGCTCGGTGCGACCCGCACCCAGTCACCTTCTTTCGTCAGCGCCTCGAAATGTGCTTGCCGGATTTGCCTTGAATCGTACCAGCCGAGCCGCGCGTTATAAAAGACCGCGTCGCCGAATATGGTGACAACAATCCCGGTTACGATGGCAGTCGTGGAAAACGAACTTTCCTTCATTCTCGTCAGAGCCGCGACGATCAGACTGTTCAAGATGATCCAGTGCAGAAATAGGGCGCCGCTCAGAAGGAAGATCCCGATATGCATGATATCGAAGAACGCGGTCAGTCCGATGAGCCACCGCCGGCGCAAAAAAGCGAGAAAGCATAGAAGCTGCGCAGCAAGGATAACGACATTCATCGGAATCTGGACCGCTCTGACCGCTTCATAAGCATGAGCGAGCAGCGATTCGGAAAAGCCCAGCGGGGCCGCGCCCAACCCGTACCCGGCCAGCATAATGGAACTGGTCGGGTTCTCGAGGATCCAGCTCAACGGCCCTCCGTCAAGCGTGACCTTGGCCATCCCGGACATGAAGTAGTTGCCAAAATGGGCGCCGATTCCGGCAAGCAGCAATATGCCGGCAGCTTGAGCCGCGAACTCCCTGGTTCCGAGTTCGCCAAGGCTGGGCAGGTTCCTGGTGAAGAGCTTCAGCCGGCTCAAACTCTGCAGCAGGCCAAGGGCCAACAGGCCACAGGCCAGGAAGAGACCGACCTCAATCAACGGCGCATAGTCGTTGCGGCCCAGTTCCGCAGCACCGGAAACTGCCCGCGTGACGTTCTTGTGGAAGGCGAAATAGACCATCGGAAAAATGGCGAAGGATGGCCGCAGGATCGAAAAAAGCGCGGCCAAAAGCGCGATCAGGCGAGAATAGACGAGTACATTGCCCAACGCGTCGGCGCGAGCTGCGTCGGCAATGCCGAGTTCGTCTCCAAGCCCGAAGCTGAAGAGGCCCAGCGTTATCGCCAGGCCGACCACGATGATGCGCGCAGCCCGCGCCTCGGCGGGATAGCGCACGAATGCAAAAAGGCAGCAAAGCAGGGCCAACCCGATGGCGCTGACCGTGGCGAGGGCAGGATCGTGCCACGCCACGCGGGACGCCGCCTTCTCGTACAACAGGATCGGAACGACCCCGCACAGGAACGGGAAAAAAAGAAGGGCTGCAAGGACATAACGCTCAACGGGTGAACGCTCGATGCCGACTGACGGCCAACGCCGGGCGCTGCCCGCTCCGATGCTCATCCCATGCTTCTCCCGTCTTCCGGAATTTTCGCCTCACCTGTTCGGTTTTCGGTGCTCACCTTCCGGGGGACGGGATGAGCCCTCACGCAGCCGCACGTTGCCGCCGGATATTGCTGCACTGCAACAGGACGCGTACTACAACCTAAACGCACAGGCAACGACGAAAGTTCAAGCTCCACCCTGGCTCAATGCGCGCACGCAGTTTTCGCCAATTATCGATAAATGCCCACGTCAAATTGCCGATCTGTCGCCATTTAGGTACAAGAACAGCCACAGCGATCGCCCGCCCGCGTCACGGTGCCCGGTGTCGAGCCAGGGTATTGCAGGCTCAAAAAAATGTTGCCAATCTACCCAAAGTAGTGGCAAATATTATGTTGCAGTGCCTAAGAGTGCGATGCAACATTGAACTTGTCTCGCTGACCTGCAGAAAACCGATCGCATCGGCGTCAGGTGCAGGTCAGTGGCTGAAGAGGCCATGGACAGTGGTACTCGACACCCGGGCCAAACAGGTCGCCGACGAGCACCATGGTATCGTCGTGATCGGCGCTGGCTTCGATGCAGCCTTTTTCCTGCACCAGTTCGTCAGACGGAGGAAAGCTCGCGTTCCCTTCGGATTGTGGCGCCACAGCACGCATTGTTGGCAGCTCGAACGCGGCGCAGACAGCAATATCCGGGACGAGGACGCCGGCAGATCGTGGAATTACACGATCGGCCTGGTCGGCGGCACCAACAGCTGGTTCGGGCAGCCGCCGCGGTTCCTTGCTTACGACTTCGACCGGCCGACCACCTATGACGATCTCGAGCCTTTCTGCTGCGGCCCAGGCGGTCATGCCCGTGAGCAGCTTTGCCAGGGGGAGAAAATACTATGACGGTGTTCTATGACAGCAGCCGTCCGGACGCTTTCATCGGCGGTGCCGGTTCGGACGCAGTCACTTACGGCGCTTCGTCCCGTGGAGTCATCGCCGATTTGGCTTCCGGCCACGCTTACAAGTTGCTGTCGATACTGCCGCTGGGCGATTCCATTACCTATGGAGTGATCGCGAGCGCGTCCGATACCGAAAGCGGCGGGTATCGGAAGTTCATGCTGGAACAGTTGGCGGCACTGAATGTGAAGATCGACTTCGTCGGTTCCTCGTCCAACGGACCCGCCAGCATGGGCGATCGGGATCACGAGGGTCACCGCAACTGGACGCTCAATCAACTCAACGGCATCGACAACGATGTTGTGGCAGCTACGAAACCCGACGCCGTGCTGCTGATCGCCGGAACAAATGACAGCTCGACCGACAGCGTGCCAACGATGCTGCAGGATTTGCGCACCCTTTTGCTCAGCCTGACCTCCAGCCATCCCGCCTTGACCGTCTTCGTCGGATCCTTGCCTCCCGTTCGCGTCGGCCAACAGTCGCAAGCGCGTGCAGACCGTGTCGATGCGTATAATGATGCCATGCCCGGTCTGATCTCTGAACTGGCCGCCCAGGGGCACAAGATCGCCTTTGTCGACATGCGTGATCTGACACCGGATGACATCACCGCGCCGCCGCTTGACAGCGGGCTGCATCCGACTGCCGGGGGCTATGCAAAAATCGCCTCACATTGGATGGCCGCCCTGGAACAACATCTCGGCCTGGACGGGACCGGTATCGGAAGCGACCGCGACACCTTCACCAGCATCGAAAATCTTACAGGCTCTTCCTTTGCCGACCAACTCGGCGGAAACGAGGGAGCCAATGTGCTGGATGGGCTGGCTGGCGATGATTTGCTGGAGGGCCGCGGCGGCTCCGACCAACTCATCGGCGGGGTCGGCGCCGACACGCTTGTCGGCGGCACGGGTAATGACGTCTACTATGTCGACAATGCCGGTGACAAAACCATCGAGGCGACCAATGGCGGCGTCGACGAGACGCATGCTTATACAAACTGGACCCTGGCCGACAACGTCGAAAACCTCTTCCTGAGGTCGGCTGCCAATTTGGCGGCAAAAGGCAACGGGCTCGCCAACACCATGGTCGGCAACGGCGCAGCGAACACGCTCGAAGGCCTCGGCGGCGACGATCGGCTGGATGGCCGGGGCGGGTCGGACCGGCTCGTCGGTGGCCTTGGCGCCGACATCCTCATCGGTGGAACGGGAAACGACAGCTTCGTCTTCGCCGCCGGCCATGGCCACGACACCGTCACCGACTTCGACCTTTCCGGCGATGATCTCCTGGAGATTTCAGGCTACCAAAGATATAGCGAACTCCGGCAGGTCGGGAGCGACACGCTGGTCGTCTTCTCCGACAGTGACACTGTTCTCCTGAAAGGCGTGACCAGCGCCTCCTTGAGCAGTTCGGATTTCGTCTGGATCGATCCACTCGACGAGCCGCCGCCGGGGTCAATCGTAGGCGACGACGGCAACAATACGCTTACCGGCGGTTCCAGTGCGGACGTCATTTATGGAATGGGCGGCAGCGATATCTTGAACGGAAAAGCGGGCGCCGACACGCTTGTCGGCGGCGCGGGTGATGACGTCTTCCATGTCGACAATGCCGGTGACAAAACCATCGAGGCGAACAATGGCGGCTTCGACGAGACGCACGCCTATGTAAACTGGACGCTGGCCGACAACGTCGAAAACCTCTTCCTGAGGTCGGCTGCCAATCTGGCGGGAAAAGGCAACGAACTCGCCAACACCATGGTGGGCAACGGCGCAGCCAACACGCTCGAAGGCCTCTGCGGCGCAGATCGGCTGGACGGCCGCGGCGGGTCGGACCGGCTCGTCGGTGGTCTTGGCAGCGATATCCTCACCGGCGGAACGGGAAACGACAGCTTCGTCTTCGCCGCCGGCCATGGCCACGACACCATCACCGACTTCGACCTTTCCGGCGATGATCTCCTGGAGATTTCAGGATACCAAAGATATAGCGAACTCCGGCAGGTCGGGAGCGACACGCTGGTCGTCTTCTCCGACAGTGACACGCTTTCACTAAACGGTGTCCTCGTCGCAAGCGTCTCGAACAGCGATTTTCTCTTCGTGTAGAGCGGCATCTCGCTGACATGCGGTCTCTTCGCGCAAATTGCCCTTCGTCCTTGCCTCGACCTCTTTGCTCTATTCGCCCGTTTCGGTCTCGATCAAGACAAGGCGGTCGGTACCGGACTCCGCACCCCATACCTCGCCGGAGCGCCCGTTGAGCTGGCGCACGTTGGCGTTGTCGCGGTCGGACGGGAAGCTCGCGAAGGTCTGCGTTGCCGGGTCGAAGCGGACGATGGCGTTCGCGCTGAAATCGTTGAGCCAGACCGTGTCGCGTTCATCGACATAGACGGCATAGGCCTGGGGCTCGTCTCCGGGCAGCTTCCAGCTGCGCCAATCATTTGCGGCCGGATCGAAGACGCTAACCTGGCCGGCGTTCCATTCGCTGACCCAGATGCGGCCTTTGGAATCCGACCAGACGCGGCGGGCGCCCTGATCCGCGGTCGGCGGGTCGATCGGGGAAGCCTCGCCGGTCGAAACATCGATCCTGGCGATATGGTTGCCGGCGAGCGAGGCGTAGTAGACCTCACCGGACGGCGTGGTCGTGATCCCGTAGGGGCCGCGACCGCGCGGGGCGTTCCAGACCTCGACCTTGCCGCTCGCCGGATCGAGCCTGCCGTAGATGCCCTCCTGCCCGGTGAACCAGAGCCTCCCGTGTTTGTCGAAGGAACCGGTGTTGAGGTTCGCGTAGCCGTGCCCCTCAGGGAGCGGAAACGCCTTCACCGCTTCCGTTTCGGCATCAACGCGCACGATGGCGTTGAGGCCGCCGTCGGTCACCCAGGCGGCGCCGTCGGGACCGACGATCACGCCGTGCGGCGCCGAGCCGTCGCCAAGGGTGATGTGCTTGACGGCGCCTGTATCAGGATCGAGCCGCCCAAGCGCGCCCTGTCCCTGGGCGGTGTACCATACGGAGCCGTCCGGCGCCGGAGCGACATCGTGCGGGCCGGCGCCCTCTGGAACGGGATAGTAGCGGACCTCCTCCGAGGCGGCACGCGCGGCCACCGAGCAGAGCAGCGCGGCGAACAGCGCCGACGCAATCGTACGAAACATGGCGAACTCCTCACATCGCGCGTACAGCGAGCGATCCACGTATCCTCTTCGCGCCACTGCGGCGGCCGAGCCGCAGATGGCGAGCTCGCCGTGTCGCTTGCCGATAAAGTCAGGAGCTAGTGCAGCCCCTGCCCTCGCCTAGGCCTGCAAGCCCAGAATCGTCGATAGGCAGCAGCATCGTGGGAAAACCTGCGTTACGACGACGGATCGCGGCCAGAGCCAGACTTTTCGTGCGGAAGCCGTCAGCTTTGCTCCAAAAGTTCCCGCGCCAACTCTTGCCATTCCTCATCAAGCGTCAACGTCGACGGCGCGGCGTCGCAGCGACGATACCAATACTCCGCATTGGATTGATCGCCTTCCTTGCGATGCAGGTAGGCATGCACGCGCATACCGGCCATATCGTCGCGCAGTTGCGCACGCTCGTGCGCCTTTTCCCAATCGCCCTTTGCATCCCACCACAGCGCCTGCAGGGCAGGACTCAAGCCGGCGGGCGGCTGTGATTTCGCAATCGAATCTCTGAAGGCTTGCGTATCCATTTTTCCACCGACGTGATGTACATGGGCGGCGATCACCCGCGATCTGATGCATGTCGCGCAAAAGTGTGCAGCGGTTTTGCGATAACGACATGCATAAACAACAAACTAAAGCGCGTCGCATGAGGCCGGTCAAACACGACGCGCTTTTAGGACATACAGATATAGCGGCATGGCATCGGATCTCCAGGGCCGCCGTCGATATCGACCAGACGCAACGCCAAAATTACCTCCGGTCGCCGTGGGCCACCCGCAACTGGAAACGATGACGGGCGTTGCTGTGACGAACAGGATATAAGCGTATCTGGCAGCAAGCCTGGTTGAAGAAAGCCCGACGGTCATGAAGCCAATGAACGAAGAGCACCTCGCAGTGCTGCGCAGGCACATGGTCGAGATGATTGCAATCCATACCGACCTTACAAGCGAGGAACTCGGCAAGGCGGCGCTCGATGAACGGGTGATGGCAGCGATGCAGCGGGTGCCGCGCCATCTCTTCGTGCCGAGCTCGGTCGCGCCTTATGCCTACCAGGACATGCCATTGCCGATCGGCTTCGACAAAACCGTCTCGCAGCCGTTCATCGTCGCGCTCATGACCGATCTCCTTGCGCTCCAACCGCACGAGGCGGTGCTCGAGATCGGCACCGGCCTGGGCTACCAGACCGCAATCCTGGCGGAACTCGCCGGGCACGTTTGGAGCGTCGAAATCATCGAGGAATTCGCAAGCCATGCCGAGGCTCTGCTGCAGGACCTCGGTCTGTCCAATGTCAGCATTCGTGTCGGGGACGGGTCTCGCGGCTGGCCAGAGCACGCCCCATTCGACAAGATCCTGGTCAGCGTCGCGGCGGGGCGGGCGCCGCCGGCTTTGCTCGAGCAGCTCAAGCCGGGGGGCCGTCTGGTTATGCCTGTAGGCCCTGAACAAGGGCAGTTGCTGACGGTCATCGACAAGGATTCGGCAGGACAACTGAAGACCCGCAAAATCATCCCGGTTCGGTTCAGCCGGCTCGAAACGGTCTAACGAGGGGTGCGGACAACAGGCACGCAGGGAGCGCCGGGCGCCTCATCCTTATGGGATTTCGCCGTCTCACGGCTGCTTCGCGTCGGCTCGTTTGAGCATCGCAAATGCGCGATTGATCCGTTGCAGCGCTGTCGCGTTGGCCACGAGTGCGTACAGCGCGAACCCGCCCGTCAGAATCCAGGGCGAAGCGGCGCCCATGGCGGTCGCCAAGCCGTCGGCGACCAACAGCACGCAAATGAACACCAGGCGTTCCATCCGTTCGAAGAAATCCGGCCACGCCTGGTTTTCTATGGGGATTTCGATCGCCGTCCGCGCCTTGGCGTAGCTGGTGAGGAGTCCGCCGGCGAACGCGAGCATGGCGATCGCCCACAGGTCGGCGACCCAGCCTATTGCCGCAAACACGGCGAATTCCTGATAACGGTCGGCCATGGCGTCGAAATAGCCACCCGCCTTGGTGCTCATATGTCTGCGACGGGCAACCGCCCCGTCGAGCGCGTCGAAGGTGAAGGCAAACGCCAGGCAAATGCCAAAGGCAAGGCTTGACTGGTTGTACAGATAGGCGGCGCACGACAGGGCGACGAGCACCAGCCCGCCTGACGTAACCTGGTTCGGGGTCATGCCGATCCCGATCAGCGGAGAGGCGGCGTGCTCCCATAGCGGGTCGATACGGCGTTTCATGAGACCGGCGATCATGATGACTTGGCTCCTCTGACGATGTCGACGTTTAACCGGCAAATTGAGGGTTCGTTCCAGCCCGTCGGCGCCGATCGAGGTGGTCAGCGCAATGTCCGTCTGTGTCCGCTGTCGCAAATCGAGTGGCGGTCTAAAGCGTCGCGGCTGAATGGATTCATGCGAGGCGCTTTAAGTTCTTGTTTTTACGCACGTCGTTGTCGCAAAACCGCTGCGCACTATCGGGTTGGGCCCTGGGTCGGGCCCTGCTTTTGCGCGACCTGCGTTAGCGGAAGTAACCGGAAGACTGATACAACGCATATTCGCAATTCACCCTGTCGGCCGTGCGAAACGCCATGCGTAAATTTCTGCCCAGGCTTGCTTACCTGCTCGCGACCTCTGCCGGCGCGGGATTATCTCCGGTATGGCCAGGCACCGCCGGCGCGGGCGTCGGAGTGGCTGTTGCCGCGGTCCTGATACCTGCATCGCCTTGGCTGATCGTGCTCGCCTATATAGGCTTATTCGCCGTGGGAGTATGGGCGTCGTCGCATGTCGTCGCCCATACCAGGACGGAGGATCCGCAGATCGTCGTCATTGACGAGACCTTCGGCACGGCCGCAACGCTTTCCATGCTGCCGCCAGACCCGGTCTGGTGGGCAGCAGGTTTCCTTGCTTTCCGGTTTTTCGACGTCGTCAAGCCTTGGCCCATCGGCGTCGTGCATGACAAGGTAAGGGGTGGACTCGGCATCATGCTGGACGACGCGGCTGCGGCCGTGTTCGCCGGCGCGTCGCTGCTTTTGCTGAACGATTTGATTCACCGTTTGCCGTAAGGAGGACATCTCAGTCTTCACCTGCCACCCAGCGCGAAAACAGACCTCTTCACTAAAATCTGCCGGAGCAGCGCTAGACCGCAGCGTCGCGCGGCCGCGCCAAATCGTTCGTTCCCTCCGGATCCGGCGCCTGGCCATAGCTCATCTTCTTCATCTGCTCGATCACCCGCGCCATCTCCTCGTCGGAAAGGACCGGCGGCTCGCCAAGGCTAAGCGCCTGGACATACATGCGCGACAGGGTTTCGACCTCGTTCGCCAGCCACAACGCGGCCTCCATGGTCTTGCCGAGCGAAATCTGGCCGTGCTGGCCGAGCAGGCAGGCGAGGCGATCCTTGAGTGCAACCAAGGCATTGTCGGACAAGGCCTGCGTGCCAAAGGTTGCGTATTCCGCGCAGCGGATGGTGGTGCCGCCCGCCACTCCCGTCATATAGTGGAAGCTCGGGATCGTCTTGTGATGGCAGGCCAGCGTCGTGGCGTAGAGCGAGTGGCAATGCAGCACGACGTCGATCTCCTGCCGCTCCCTCAAAATGTCACGGTGGAAGCGCCACTCCGAGGAGGGCCGTCGGCCGACATAGGTGCCGTCAAAGCCCATCTCGACGATGTCTTCGGGCGTCATCGTTTCGTAGGGCAGCGACGAGGGCGTGATCAGGAAACCGTCGCTAGAGCGCACCGACAAATTGCCGGCATTGCCCTGGTTGATGCCGCTTGAGTTCATCCGGCGGCAAGCATCCACCATCTCGCGGCGCAGAGCGCTGTCATCAGTCATCGATCGTTCCTTTTGCTGGTCTTGGCCCGTTGCAGGTTGTTTCGCTTCGCCAGGTCGCGCCACCGCTGTGCATAGGCTGCGAGCGTCTCACGATCGCCGGCAAAGGCAGTCGGCAGGCTGAGCGCGATCGGAGCCGGCGTGTCACGAGTTTCATGTTCGCCAAGTAACGCCGCACCCGACGCGGTGCCATAGGAGTCGAGGTTGTAGACCGTTTCGGCGTTTGGTCTCAGCGCCGCAACCAGCGTGGCGTAGAGCGGGTCCCTCAGGAAGGTGCCATCCAATGCAACCAGCCCGGTTTCGTTCAGCGCATCGATACATTCTACCGTCAGCAGCGCTGCGTAGAGCACCGCGAGCGCCTTGCGCTCTGCAGGGGTTTCTGCAGGCGGCCCTTCAAACCGGCCGAGCCCAGCGCTGCCTGGAAACAGGCCGTCATCGTCGCCGAACGACGGCAATGCGAAAGTGCCGCGCTCAATCAGCAAGCTGACCAGCGCAGCGTCGGCCGCAGTTCCTTCTTGCCCCTGCCCTGCCACATGGCTGAACTCACGTCCGCCCATGGTCAAAACGCCGCCGACCGGGCGTCCTGTCACGTCGCTGTTCAGCACCATTCCGCGATTTTCATCGAGGCGGTCGAGAGGTGTCGCCGCGCACATTCCGACAATCCAGGTTCCGGTAGAGATCACGCAGGCGTCGGGCATGCCTGCCGCCTGGTAGCGGTAGAGGTTCAGGCTGCTGTCGTGGCCGCCGGTCAGGACAGACAGCTCTTCCGGTATGCCGTGCCGGCGCGCCAGATCGTGCCGTATTGGCCCCAGCCTCTCCCAGGCCGGATGGAATGGTGGCATGAGGCGCTGCCATCCCTGCCCCGCCACAATGGGCGACCACTGCTTGCGCACATTGTTCCACAGATGGGATTGTGCCGAGAGGATCGTCGTTTCGGCCGATGGCACGCCTGACAGCCGCCAGGCCCAATATTGAGGCAAGCCCAGATACCAACGAGCCTGAGCGACGCGCTCCGGATCAACCTGCTGCATCCAGTACAGCTGACGCGCCTGGTGAGCGGCCTTTAGCATGATCGCGCTGCCGCGATCGAAGAAATCGCCCGAAAGCGGTGCGTAGCCTTCGCGAATTGCAGGCGGCAGATCCTGCTCGTAGTCAATCATCGGCAGGGCACAAGTCTCGTCGGGATCTGCGTTCACCAAGACCCCTGCGGAGCCATGTCCGGTGCCGACCACCTTTTCCAGCGGATGGTGTCGGCACAAAGTGGCGAGCGAGCCGAACAGCCAGTCGGTAATGCCGTTGAGATCGTGCTGCCGCCAAGGTGGACCGGGCCGCACTTCGTTGTGGACAGAGAGGCTCTCCACGAGCACGCCGTCGAGCGTCATTGCGGAGAGCTTTATGTTGGTCTTGCCGACATCGAAGACGGCGATCCTTGCGCCGTCCGCCTTCTGCCCGTCACCCATCGTCTCAGATCAGACCGTATTGGCGAGCCTTGTTGCGCAGGAACGGCAAGCCATTGCCCATCACTTCTGCCTCGTCCTTGGCAACCGGCCGCCAGACCGAGAGACCGTAGGAGACTTCCGGCGGCATGTTGATGAAGCTTTCCATGGCCAGTCCGCCCTTGAAGCCGATCGCCGCCAGCGTCGCGTAGATCTCGTCCCAGGGGCAGTTGCCTGTGCCTGGTGTGCCGCGATCGCTTTCAGACAAGTGGATGTACTTCAGGTGATCGCGGGCGGCCAGAATGCCGTTGGCGGCCCCCTTCTCCTCGATGTTCATGTGGTAGGTGTCGAGATGAACAAAAATGTTGTCGGCCCCGACTTTCTCGACCATCCAGACGGCCTGCGCGCCGGTGTTGATCAAATGGTTCTCGTAGCGGTTCACCGCCTCGATTCCGAGCTCGATGCCGCGCTTCTTGGCGTGCTTGGCGGCGACGGTCAGCACGTGGGCGATATTGTCGTATTCCTTTTCGGTCGGTGGCAGGCCGGTGCGTTCGCCGATACCGCCGAAAATCACGCCGGAAAGCGCCAGCGCGCCCATTTCCGCAGTCTTGTCGATCGCCACTTCGAGATGTTCGATGGCAGCATCCGGACGCACCGAGGCCCAGGCGCGCTCCGGCAGGCCAAGCGAGCAAACGGCAGGAAGATTGTGCTTTTCGAGCAAGGCGCGTGTGTGCGCGGCATCGACCGCCGGCGCGTTCAGAAGCGCGATCTCGATAAAGTCCATCCCGTATTTGACGGAAGCCGCGATCGCCTTCTCCGCGCCGGCCCGGTCCCAGTTCATCGTCCACATCGAGGTGTGGACCCCAAAACCATGCATCTAACTCACCCTCTGTTTGTGTTCAGGAATTTGAGGCGCCCGGCAAGCCAGCGCAGGATCATCACCGTGATCATCAGGATGCCCCAGACTGCCGTCGCAAGGTGCTGGCTTGCGCCCATCAGATTGAGTCCCGAGGACAGAAGCTGGAGCACGACGAGCGCAACGAAGACCGGGATCACCCGACCGAAGCCGCCGAACGGATTGACCCCGCCAAGGAAGCAGGCAAGCACGGTGATCAGCAGGTAAGACTCGCCGTGGCCGACACGCACCGAATTGAAGCGCGCCAGCATGATGATGCCGGCGACCGCGCACATCGCGCCGGACAATGTGTAGACGAGAACCTGCACCTTGCGCGTATTGATACCGGAATAGCGCGTGGCCTCGATATTGGAGCCTATCATGTAGGTGTTGAAGCCTAGCTTCATGCGCGTCAGCAAGACGTGCCAGATCAGCACGCAAGCGATGAAGATGATCAACGGCACCGGGATGCCAATAATCGAACCGTAGCCGATCGGCGCCAAGAAGCCGGGAATGCCGGACACGTCGCCGCCGCGCGTCAGGAATTCGCCGAGACCGCGCAGGAAGATCATCATCGACAGCGAGACCAGGATCGGGTGAGCCTTGGTGTAGGCGATGACAAGCCCCATGATCAGCCCGCTCAGTGCGCCGACCGCGATGGCAAGGGCCGAGCCAAGGAGGAAGGCGCCGATGCTCGCTTCGACGCCTCCCTGGCTTTGCAGTACCCAAGCCAGCGTCAGGCCGGCCATGTTGGCCGTGAAGGTGATGGCCAGGTTCAGGCCGCCGGTCAGGATCGGCAGCAGCATGGCGAGTGTGAGGAGGCCGAGTTCCGGCAGCTGGAAGGCAACGGATCCAAAGGTAGCGCGGGAAAGAAAGTTCGGCGCCGAAAAACCAAACACGATCATGACAGCTACGAACGCGGCAAACGGACCTGCAAGTTCGGGGCCGAGCGCGTTGCGGACGCGTTCAATCAAAACCGTCATGAAGGCACCCGTCGGCTTTTCAGGAACGGCAGCAGGCGTTCGATGCTGGTGTTCGACAGGGTGATGGCGGCAAGAATGATGGCGCCGACGATCATCTTGAACGCGAAAGGCGACACGCCCATCAAATTGAGTCCGTTCTGGGTAATCGAGACCAACAGAACGCCCAGAATGCAGCCGAGCACGCTGCCCTTGCCGCCGCCGAGCCGCGCACCGCCAAGGACTACGGCTGCCAGGACGTCGAGTTCGCGCCCATAAAGGGCATTCGGCACAACCTCCTGCGCGTAATGCGCTTGGACGAGACCGGCGATACCCGCCATCAGGCCAAGCCAGCCGAAGGCGATAAATTGCATGGCACCGATATTGATGCCGAAGCGGCGCGCGCCCTCCGGATTGTCGCCAAATGCGTAGAGTTGGCGGCCGGTGGTGGTGCGCGTGATCAACGCCCAGGTAGCGAACACGCATATGGCCATAATGAGCACAGGAAGGGTGATCTCCGCCCAGGTCCCGTCAGCCATCTCTCGCTCGAACAGCACGACGCGGGTGGTGAGCCAGTCCGGCAGGTTGTAGATCGACACGCCGCCCGTGAAAAACATCAGCAAGCCGAAGAAAATGTTGAAAGTCGAAATCGTGGCGACGATCGAGATGATCCTGAACCCATGGATCAGGAAGGCGTTGATGCAGCCCAACGCGACGCCCAATGCGCCAGCGATGATGAAGCCGACAATCCAATTCCCACCGCCGATCCAGCCGAGGACGGTCGCGGTCAGATATTGCACAACGGAGGCAGCAACCGCGAAGGAGATGTCAATGCCGCCGGCGATCAGCACGACCAGCAGGCCAACGGCGAAGATGATGTTGACCGAGCTGGTGTTCAGAAGGTCAAACGCGTTGCCGAGGGTGAAGAACCGGTCCGTCGCGAACGAAAGGAAGACGCAGATGACTGCGATAACGGCGAGCAAAGCCAGTTCCGTTGCGTGGGAGCGGACAAACCTACGCATAGACCGCCTCCTCGATCGCCTGGAGGGTCGTAGCGCCCGGCGTAAATTCGCCGACAATGCGCCCCTGAGCCATGTGCAGCACACGGTGCGCGTTGAAATAGACTTCAGGCACCTCGTCCGAGATCAGGATAATGGCCAGGCCGCTGTCCGCCAGCTTGGAAACGATGTCGAAAATGCCGGCGCGCGCGCCGACATCGACGCCGACCGTCGGTGCGTCGAGGATAAGCAGCTTCGGGTCGGTCGCCAGCCATTTTGCAATGGCGACACGTTGCTGATTTCCCCCTGACAGGGTCGAGATCGCGTCGTCCTGCTTTCCGATCCTGACCCCGAGATCCCTTATCCAGCGATTGACCAGAGATCGCTTGCGATCGCTCGAAACGAAACCGCCTGAAAGGATCTTGTCCAGCGAGGCGATGACCATGTTGTCGGCGATTGCCTGGGGCTGAATGAGACCGAGCGACAGCCGGTCTTCCGAAAGATAGGCGACGCCGGCGGCGATCGCGTCACGGTTGGAACCGAAGCGGACGGGTTTGCCATCCAGGACGACAGAGCCCGATTTCGGCTTGCGCATGCCAAACAATGTCAGCGCCAATTCGGTGCGCCCTGCCCCGAGCAACCCGGTGATGCCGAGCGTCTCGCCGCGCCGGACTGTCAAGGACACGTCGTCGAATTCGCCGGGCCGCGACAGTCCCTTGACCTCAAGCATGACCGGGCTCCCGTTCAAATCCCGATGCAGGACGGAATAGTCGAAGGTCTTGCCCGTCATCAACTCGGTGATGCGCGATTGGGTCAGGCCTTTGGTTGGATAGACGCCAACCAGGGCGCCGTCGCGCAGCACGGTGACGCGGCTGGAGATTTCAAGAACCTCCGCCAGGCGATGACTGACGAACACAACGGCGACACCCGACGCCGACAGATTGCGCACAACGTCCAGCAGATAGTCGGTTTCGGATTGGGTGAGCGACGCCGTCGGCTCGTCCATGAAGACGAGCTTTGCCTCACCGACGAGGGCGCGGGCGATTGCTACGATTTGCCGCTGTGCGATGGGAAAGTGGTGGAGTGCTAGATCGACATCGAAGGTAACACCAAGACGTTGCAAGGCGTTGATCGCGACCCGACGCATCTCGGCATAGTTCACCAGCCGCGGCCA
Organism: Mesorhizobium sp. L48C026A00; assembly: GCF_000502375.1. Classification (NCBI taxonomy): domain Bacteria; kingdom Pseudomonadati; phylum Pseudomonadota; class Alphaproteobacteria; order Hyphomicrobiales; family Phyllobacteriaceae; genus Mesorhizobium; species Mesorhizobium sp. L48C026A00. The sequence goes on from NZ_AYWU01000009.1 coordinate 62,134, forward strand.
GCGGCCGATGACGGTCTGGAACGCGATATTCTCGGCGACAGTCATCTCGGGAAACAGGGCGAGATCCTGCCAGATGACCTGAATTCCGCTGGCCTGCGCCGTAACCGGCGACATATGGGAGTAGCTCTGGCCATCATAATCGATTTCGGCGCCCGCCTCGGGCTTGTACACGCCTGTAATGACCTTGATCAGCGTGCTCTTGCCGGAGCCGTTCTCGCCGGCAAGACAATGCACCTCGCCCGGCAACACCTCAAAGCTGACATTCTTCAGCGCCTTCACGCCGCCGAACGTCATGTTGACGTTGCGGAGCGACAGCAGCGGCCGTGGTGCGGCGCCATCGAGTGCCTGATCAGCCATCGAGTCGAAACCTGGATCCAATCGCGTTTGCAATCCTGCAGCCGGGCCGGTTCGAGGCCGGGCCCGACTGCCATTAGCCTTGGGAGGCCTTACAGGCCCATCGCCGCGAGATCGTCGACAGTATCCTTGTTGATGGGGACGAGTTGATCGACGATGATGTTACGGTTTTCGAAGTCCGGCTTAACTGTCCCAAGCCCTTCGATCGTATCGCCATCCTTGATCTCTTTGCCCTTCATGAGATGGTCGGCCAGCGTGACGAAAACCTCGCCCGCCTGCTTCGGATTCCACATGAAGCCGCCGGAGATCGCGTCGCTTTTGATGAGCTTCCGGCCCTGGCCTGGCGAGAATGGTCCGAGCACGAAAATTTCGCCCACCTTCCGGCGCTCTTCGATTGCGCGGCCAGCGCCGATCGGGCCTTGGCTGCCGAAGGCGAGGAAGCCCTTCAGGCCGGGATTTGCGGAAATCAGATCAAGCGCAGTGCTGCGGCTCTTGTCTACATCCTCGGCGACGCCATAACGTTCGCCGACGAGTTTCATGTCGGGATTATTCTTCTTCAGATACTCGATTGCCGCATCGGCCCAGGCATTGTGCAGCGGCACCGTCAACGAGCCGACGAACACTGCATACTCACCCTTGCCGCCCATCTTCTCCGCCAGGAGCTTGGCGTGAGCCTCGCCGAAGCCGGTGGCGGACGCGAGTTCGAAATCCCAGTCGGCGCCCTTCTGGCCAGGCGATTCATGTGTGATGACGATGATGCCGGCGTCCTTGGCCTTCTGCAGGACCGGTTCAAGCACTTTCGCATCATTCGGCACGACGCCGATGACCTTGACGCCCTGCGCGATCAGATCCTCGATGGCGCGAACTTGCAGTGCTGGATCAGCGCTGGTCGGGCCGACCATGAATGCGTCGATCCCGAGCTTCTCGCCGCGCTCCTTGATACCCGCCTCCATTGCGTTGAACCACGGAATGCCGCCGATCTTGACGACGACGCCGACCTTGCCGGCCTGCTGTGCCATCGCAGCGAATGATCCGCCAATCATAAGGGTCACGGCAAGCGCCGCGATCAAGAGCTTTTTCATCTGTACTCCTCCCATAACGTTCCTAGTGGGAACACACTCGAGCCGTCGAACGACGGCGGCCGTTAGAAACCTCCCCGAAAGAGACGGGGCACTTCCCCATCGATCATCCACCGGTTTTCGCTTGCACAATCGATGGTGCAGAAACTATTGTGCATCGAGAAGCTCTCGTCAAGCGGGATATTGCTCTAAATAGACGCGCCGGAGGCGCCAGATGGATCAGCGGGTCAAGAAGAAGGCGACGATCTATGACCTGTCCGTGCTGTCGGGCAGTTCGCCGTCGACCGTGAGTGCCGTGCTGAACGGCACTTGGCGCAAGCGCCGCATCAAGGAAAGTACGGCGCAAACAATTCTCGGCCTCGCCGAACTCCACCAATACACCACCAATCTGCAAGCGCGAGGCTTGCGACGCTCGCGATCGGGCCTGGTCGGCCTGATGCTGCCCGTCCACGACAATCGCTACTTCTCCTCCATGGCGCAGACGTTTGAGGGGCATGTGCGCAGCCGCGGCCAATGCCCGGTCGTGGTTAGCGCCAGCCGCGACCCCGAAGAGGAACGGCGGACCGCGGAGACGCTGATCTCCTATTCAATCGACCAGCTCTTCATCGTCGGCGCCACCGATCCCGATGGCGTGCACGAGGTCTGCGAACTGGCGGGGCTGAGGCATATCAACATCGACCTGCCGGGAGCGAAGGCGCATTCGGTGATCAGCGACAATTATCACGGCGCGCGGATGCTGACGGAAGCAATCATCCGCCACTTCGGCAACGACGATCCTCTGCGGCCGGACGAGCTGTTTCTGTTTGGCGGCCGCAACGACCACGCCAGCCGCGAACGCATCGCCGCTTTCCATGCGACCAAGAAGGCGCTGCTGGGCGCCGACCCTGACGATGGTGTGCAGTCCTCCGGCTATTCGCCTGATATAACTTTGCGTGCCTTCGAGGCGTTTTACCAATGCCGTGGCAAGCTGCCGCGCGCGTTGTTCATCAATTCGTCGATCAATATGGAAGGTCTGCTGCGTTTCATGGCCGGCCGGCCGGCGGAAATGTTCAGCGAACTCGTCGTCGGTTGCTACGACTATGACCCCTTCGGCTCCTTCCTGCCCTTCCCCGTAATCATGGTGCGGCAGAATGTTGAGGCGATGATCACGAAGGCATTCGAGCTGATCGATGAACCGCCGACGGCACCGCAGACCTTCCTGATCGCGCCAGAGTTGATCCAGCCCAGGTCTGCATTGAAAGGGCCGCTGGACACGCTGAAGGATATAGCCTGAGGGTGACCCGGCGCTATAGGGCGAAACCGCCTTGAGATTTTCAGTGGTTCATCGTGCCGACTCTCACGGGAGAGTCGCCGTCCTCAGCACGAGCCAACTGGGTGGGTGCGTAGGCGCCTGTAAAAAGGTCTACAGCACCGAGCGTTAGAAGCGATAACGGATTCCAAGGGCGTTCGCATTGGAACCCTCTGTCATATCTCCAAACGTACCATCGGCGCCGGATCTATGGTGGAGTTGGTAGACGAGTTCGACGTTGGGAGCCTGCCTCACTCTGAACGAAAGCTCCGCACCAACGAAGCCGAGGAATGATGCATCGCCATCGTGGACGATTTCGCGTTCGCGCTCGATCTCGGTAGGGCCGGTAACGGCACTGAATCCAGCAGTCAGTGCGGGCGCAATCGCCAAATCACCAATGACCAGGCCGTGGTGGCGCAGTCGCGCTCCGGCCCAAAGTTCGCCAGTCGTATCATCGTCCTCGCCAAATCTTATGGCCGCGCCGGCGACGCCACCAAGAACGAAGCCAGCGCCGATATCGACGAAATCGCGACCGTATGCAGCTCCGATTATATAGTTGTCCGTGTAGTCGGCACCCAAAACATTGATCGCGTCCCCGAAGGCCCCGTGCGCAAAGACGCCACCAAAGACATAAACATCATTCTTGGTCGGCAAACCGTCTGCGAAAGGGTCCTGGGTCGCAAAATAGATAAAGGGAGAATTGTCATCGGCGAGTCCAGAACTGACTGAAATGCCCAAGATCACCGCAGCCAGGGCCACTTGCAGTCCACGCATAGACAAGCTCCGAATCAATCCATTTCCATGGTTGGCAATTGCAATGGGGAAAAACAAGGTACGAATTGTTTTATCGCCAAAATACTGGATGCGGGTGGCTCGAACCATTCTTCAGGCTTTGCCGGGCGCGCGCAGGTGACCTTCGCCACAGGCCGTAACGGCGCAGTCTTCGGCCGCAGGCCTAACAGTAATGGCATCTGCCGTTGCTGCGTTCGACTGCCCCGATCATCTGCTGAAGTTCCAAAGAAACCACGATTGAAGAGCGTAGATCTCGGAACTTTTTCGCGCCGGCGCGGGTTGTCGATGGAGATGCATCGAACGCATGGGACGCCGGTGAAATGGCCATTCTTTCGGGAAAACCGGGAAGCTGTTGGGTGGCGGCAGTCACCGCTACGAACTGTCCCCCGCTCGAGGGCTCGATCGATGCCGATGCCGTTGTCGTGGGCGCCGGGATTGTCGGGCTCACGACGGCGCTTCGCCTTTGCGAGGCCGGTCGGTCGGTGATCGTCATCGAAGGCCTGCGGACAGGCGGCCAGGTGACCGGCCGCTCGACGGCCAAGATCACGACGCAGCACGCGCTGATCTATCGCCATCTCATCGACACGTTCAGGCGGGACCTGGCGCAGACCTATGCCGATGCGAATTCCGCTGGCGCCATCCAGATCCGGGAATGGGTTCGCGACCACGCCATCGCCTGCGATCTCGAGGCCAAGGACGCCTATACCTACACCTGCGATGCAAGCCGGCGCGCGGAGATCGTGGCCGAGGCGGAGGCCGCGCGCCAGGTTGGGCTGGACGCCGATGTTTTGGAGCGCGCGCCGCTGCCTTTCGAAACGGCCGCCGCTCTGCGTTTTTCCGACCAGGCGCAGTTCAATCCGGCGATGTATCTGGTTGGCCTGGCTCAAGCAGTGACGGCCCGTGGCGGACGGATTTTCGAAAACAGCCGCGCGATCTCGATCGGCGAGGCAAGCCGCTGGCGCGTCGTTACCGACAGCGGCACCGTTCACGCCGAGCATGTGGTCGTCGCCACCAACATGACGGTGAAGAGCCCCGTCGGCATGGCGAACCGGACCCAGCCGCGCTGCCACACTGCCATGGCGTTTCGGATCGATGACCCTCGTGCTGTCGACGGCATGTTCATCGGCATCGACGATCCGACGCATTCCATCCGCACCGGCCGCGACGCCGAAGGCCCGCTGCTGGTCGCGCTCGGCCCCAAGTTTGACACGGGCCAGGACGGCGACGTGGCGAAACGGTTTGTCGAGCTGGAACAATGGGTAAGAATGAGCCTTCCAGTTGGGGACGTTGCGTGGCGCTGGTGTAATGAGGACTATGATACGGCCGATAGGGTTCCGTATGCCGGCGAGCCCGATCCGGACAAAGCCTCCGGGTTTCATATTGCCACGGGTTTCAACGCCTGGGGCATCACCAATGGAACGGCCGCAGGCATGACGATCGCGGATTTGATCTGCGCGCGGCCGAGCCCATGGCAAAAGCTCTATGATCCGGCGCGGCTTTATCCCGAGGACTTTCACAGGAATGGCCGCAGCCAATCGATTGTCTCAAGCCTTGACGACATCGTGCCCGGCATGGGCGGTGTGATCGTCAGGGCTGACGAAAAGATCGCGGCGTGGAGAGACGCTGAAGGGGTGCTCCACCCGGTTTCGGCGACATGCACCCACAAGGGTTGCACGGTGACCTGGAACAATGCGGACAACACCTGGGATTGTCCTTGCCATGGCTCGATTTTCGCCGCCGACGGTTCGGTCATCCATGGCCCAGCTCGAAAGCCGCTTGCGCCGGCCGCGCTATAAGAGGCAGCGAATGGCGCGGCCCGGTGTTACCGTGCGTAGGTTCCGACCAGCTCAGTCTGCTCCAGCGCATGCTTCTGGGCTTCCTTCCAGACGAGCTGCACGCCCGCCTGTCCCGGCACACTGAGGCTCGGCACGTCGAGCGCGGCCAGCCGGAAATGATAATGATGGACGCCATGTCCCACCGGCGGCTGCGGGCCGTCGTAATAGGCATTGCCGAAATCGTTGGTGCCTTGCCTGAGTGCCGACGGGCCTGGCTTGCCATCCTGCGCCTCGGTGAGTTCGCTCGCATCGGGCGGGATATTGAACACCGCCCAGTGCCCGAAAATCCCGCTCGGCGCGTCGGGATCCTGCACGACAAGAACAAGGCTCTTGGTACCGTTCGGAACCCCGGACCATTTTAGCGGTGGTGAGACGTTCTCGCCGTCGCGGGTATACCTTTCAGGGATTTTCCCGGCCGACGGGAACGCCGGGCTGATAAGGGTGAGTGGCATTTCCATCTCCCCAAGAACAAGCGCTACAGCCAGCTATATCTGGCGCTATTTCACGCCGCTTGCTGAGCTTCCGCGACGCGCCTGATTTCTGCTGGCAAGGATTCCCAAACCTTGATCATCTGCCCCTCTCCCACATGGTGAGCGAGAATCTGGGATACGACCCTGAATGCATCCTTGGAATCGACCGGTCGGGTGAATTCCAGCTCCGCCTTGATTTTGGCCAGGAACTCGTCGAGCGACCGCAACTTCTCGGGAGTCTTGGAGGGCTGATATTGGTCGTAGTAGGCGCCGCGCACGAGGATCGGCAGCTGCGAGCCCAGGTGGGCGGCAAGATCCGGCTGCATGCGGTCTCGCAGGGCGTGGAGCACCGCTCCAAGCACATGCCATGCGACCTGCCGATCCGGTCCAATCTCGGTCATGATCTCGTCGAGCCAGATGTTTGTTGTCTGCAGCGTCTTGTCGAATACTTCGAGTCCGGTGGCGCTCATCGAAGCCTCCTTTCAACAGGTTGAATGACTCATTGGACGAAACGGCCTTGGTCGGCTGTTGTTCCCGTCCCTAAAGGCCGCCTCTCGCGAAGGCGGGTGATCTATTCGGCCAAGTTTACGTTCGCCAAACTTAACGCGTTCCCGTCAAGAGTTGGCCCGTCAAGATTTGGCCCGTCAAGATTTGGCCGTGGCCACGGCAACGAAAAGAGATTGCCCTTGCCTGCTGATGCGGAACAACATCGGCTTGTTCAGCTGGCGGGATTTCGCCCACTCCTCTTGGATGTCCGACGGCTGTGTCACATCCCGGTTGTTGGCCGAGACGATCACATCGCCGGGCTGAACGCCGTTTTCGGCGCGAGGCTGTTTGGAGCCACTTCCTGGACGAACACGCCTGTAGTATCCGGCTGGAGTCCGAGCTGCTGGCGTGCCTCATCCGGGATTGGGCTGAGCGACAATCCAAGACGCGTGTCGGCCGTTTCCGACTTCGGAACGGCGCTGGTCTGTTGCTCCTCATCGTTGCGTCGTCCGATGGTCAGAGCTATTTCCTGTTGGCTGCCTCCGCGGTTCCGTGTCAGCGTCGTTTTGTTCCCGGCTTTTGGCTCGCAGCCGCGAGCGTCAGATCATGGACGCTCTGGATGTCCTTGCCGTTAAAGCGTGTAATCACGTCTCCCGCCTGTATGCCTGCCTGCTCTGCCGGACTGCCGGGTTCGACCGAGGCGACCAGCGCTCCCTTGCTGCCGGATATTCCAAGCGCCTCGGCAATCGACGGGGTGACCTCCTGGAGACGCACCCCGATGAAACCGCGCTCGATCCGGCCAGTGCGGATCAACTGGTCGACGACGTTCCGGGCGGTGCGGGATGGTACCGCAAAGCCAATCCCTATGCTGCCACCTGTGGGAGATACGATGGCCGTATTGACCCCGATCACTTCGCCGCGCGCATTGAACAGCGGGCCGCCGGAATTGCCGCGATTGATTGAGGCGTCGGTCTGAAACGGGCCGAAAGCACGCCGACGGTAACGGTGCCACCGAGCCCGAACGGACTGCCGATAGCGATCGTCCATGCGCCGGGTTGTACTGCATCGGAGTCACCCCAGGCGGTCGTTGTCATATTGGACCGCGGGTCGATCTTCAGCACCGCGAGGTCGGTTGCCGGATCGCGGCCGACGAGCTGCGCAGGCAACGTCTCCTTGTCAGAGAATACGACATGAATTTCGCTTGCATCGGCAACGACATGGTTGTTGGTGACGATGTACCCCTCGGGGCTGATCACAAAGCCGGAACCAAGGGCCTCTCGCACCTGCGGTTGCGCCGGTCCGAGGCCGGGACTGCCGAAAGGACTAAGAAAGTCGCCCAGCGTCGCCTGGTCCTGGATGATCTGTTTGGTCGTTATTGCGACCACGGCTGGAATTTTCTCGCGCACGATCGCCGTGAAGTCGTTTGGGATTTCCTGAGCTGCGAGCGGAGCAAAGCCGCCGGCCGAGAGCATCAGAGTTCCGGCGATCAGGCCGGCGCAAAGTCTTTTGTTCAATACCGGTAACATGGCCTGCGACGCCTCCAGCGTTCAGTGATCAAGCATGCGGCCGCTCCGGCATGAGCCAGCGGTTCACCAGCGGATTACGACAACCCTGTCGTTCCCGTTGGCGAGTTCGACAGCTTCGGTGCCGTCCGGTTTCCGGCTTTCGATCCGGGCACCTTCTACCGTTTCTATGCCGGCAATGTTGGCCGCAAAGGCCTCGTCAATCTCGGCGGCACAGACGAGGGTATCCGGGGGCAGATCCTTCACTTGGTCCATCAACTCGCGAAGCTTCATGGCGAACCTCCTTGGCACAGGGCCCGGATTCTTTCAGCCGCACATTTCCAACCATGTGCCTCCAGAAAAGTTCCCAGACGCGATTGCGGGCATGTCACAGGGACGAGATTCCGCCAACGATGCATCGGTGGTGGCATGGATCAGGGGCGCGGGCCGTGTTCACATGAATCGAGCTTCCTGCCCCCCCGACAAGGGACCCGGCCATGAGCCTTCGTCCGGCCGCCCTGAATGCAAGGCGTCGGCTCGATCAACACTGCGGCGCCGGCGATGCCACCAGCCTTTTGCCGGCCAGCCGCTAACGAGAACGATCAAGACTTGTCGTCACCGTTCTGGGCTGGCCTCAATGCACAAACCTTGCCCTCAGCCAGGCCAGAAGTCTGTTCCCGGTAATCGTCCGGCGGACTCTGGCGGCAGCCCATCGCGCTTGCATCGTAGCACCAACGTGACAGTGACAGACGATGTTGTGCAACTGCCAGTCACTTAGCTCGAAGAAGCGCTTTGCCTCACCGTAGGTATCATCTTTCAGACCCATGGCGCGCAGCACCGGATCCTCATAGGCAACGGTGATCGGCGACCCCGCGCCACGCGCTACGTCACGAGCTTCAGGACTGAGATATTCGGTGCCTGAAAGGGCTCCGAGGCAACGCCGTGGATTTTGTTCGAGAAGCTCTGCCCAACGCTCGATCCGCTGCGCCCGAGTCATGGTCGGGTATGTCGCCGAGGGCTCAACTTTCGCAACTGTCTGCAGTTGGTCGAGTGTTTGGTGTTTCATGGTCGGCTCCTTTCAACAGGTGGAAGTGCCCACGCCCTAACAGAAGATTATTGCGCTGCGACGCGCCGACAAGGCCGGAATTGACAATGTCAGGAGTTTGCCCCTCGCCCGGTTCGGATCAGGAACCTTCCCGGGGGCCTGCTTGTTTTGGCTAGTGAAAGGAGACGGTCATGAGCACAAAACCACCACCCGTTCCGGCAGAGAACCAGAGCCCAAAGGGTCCGGGCGATAACAAGTCGGTTCCTGTCGACCAAACGCAGCACAGCCATTCCGCCCCAAATCCCGACAAACAGGGCCAGCAGGGCAACACGAAGGTCAATACGACCCATCAAGGCCACCAGCAGGACCGTTAGGTGATTTCATGTCCACGTCGAAGAAGACCCGCGCCAGTATTCGCCATGGCGGTCCTGGCGCATCGCACGAAAACGCCAAGGAGCCGCTGGTGATAGAAAAGCCGCCAGCCGATTCCGATCTGCGCAGCCGCAGCAAGATCTCAGGCGGCGGAGGCGAACGCGACAGCCACCATACTCATGACCCCGAAAAGAAGGGCGGTGGCACCCGGCCGGCAAACAAAGGAAGGTGAATTGTATTCACGTCCCCTGCGAAGCGTGCGGCGTGGAGGTGCCAAGCATCATCCGGCCGTCGACTGTGAGCACCGCCAGTGGCTGTGGCCTTCTTTGGCCTACCGCCGCAACTTCCGACTGCGTCAGGCATTTTTGCTGTGATCGCCGTTCCTCCAGGCGGTCCGAGGCTGAGAAAGCCTGTCGCCCGCGGGCTCCCGGCTGGCGGGCTGTCTCGTCAGCCTACCGGCTTTTCCCGCTAGACGAGCGACAGCGATGCTACTTCCGGTGGAACAGGAAGCCCCCTCTGGGAGTTCATACCGTCATCAACAGGCGCATGGACGTGCCCTTGTACGGCGCGGCAGCGCACGAATGGGAGAACCACCATGAGCCTCGGAACCATACTCATCATCATTTTGATCCTTATCTTGCTTGGCGGGTTCAGCGGTTTGGGTGGTGGACCGTTCTACGGCACCGGCTATTATGGTGGCGGTGGCCTCGGTCTCGTGTTGCTGATCGTTATTATCCTGGTCCTTCTCGGGCGCATTTAGTACACGATTAGGCGGACAATTTGGCGATGATCCTGTGTCGGCCTGATGCCTTGCCCAACTGCGGGCAAAGGGGGCCGCACGTGATTGTCCGGACGGAACCGAAACCGCTCAAGGGCATTATAGCCGCTCAGAAATCCACGGGAATGGCGCCATAAGTGAACTTCGTTGAACAAGCCGATGTCGGCCTCGGAGTTCCGGGCATTCCCACTGCCGATCTGATGCAGGCACTGCCGGTCGCCATCTACACCGTCGACGGGCAGGGACACATCACCTTCTTCAACGAAGCCGCAGCTGAGCTCTGGGGCCATCGTCCTGTTATCGGTCGGGACCTATGGTGCGGCTCGTGGAAGCTTCGTCATCTGGACGGTCGGGATATGGCGCATGGCGAGTGTCCGATGGCCGTGGCGCTGCGCGAAGGGCGGGATGTCTCCTGGGACCAGGCGATTGCGGAGCGGCCGGATGGCGAACTGGTCCCATTCAGGGCTCACCCACGCCTGCTTCGCGACGAAGCGGGCAATGTAGTCGGTGCCATCAACACGCTGCTCGACCTGCGCACGCAGACGCTGGGCGATGAAGCCCGCATGCGTCTTGCCGCCATTGTCGAGTCGTCGATGGACGCCATCGTCTCGAAGGACATGAATGGCATCATCACCAGCTGGAACGATGCTGCAGAACGCCTGTTCGGCTACACGCCTGCCGAGGCGATCGGCCGGCCGGTGACGATGCTCATTCCGCCTGACCGTCTCGACGAGGAAGTCTCGATCATCAGCCGCATCCGCGCCGGCGAACGCGTCCCCTCCTATGAGACGATGCGCCTGCGCAAGGACGGCACGCTCGTTTCGGTCTCGCTCACCGTCTCACCGATCCGCGACGGGATCGGGCGGGTCGTCGGCGCCTCCAAGATCGCGCGCGACATCAGTTCCCACAAGGAGAACGAACGGCGCATCCGACTGCTCATGCGCGAGGTCAACCATCGGGTGAAGAACCAGTATTCGGTCATCATCTCGATGATCCGCGAGACAAGCAAGCTGACGAGCACACCTGAGGCTTTCCTCGGGCAAGTTCGAGAGCGCATCATGGCGCTTTCGGAATCCCATGATCTCCTGGTCAATGCCGAATGGCGCGGCGCGACGGTCGGCGAGCTCATCCAGGCACAGCTCAAGGCCTTCGCAGCGCAGTCCCGCGTGTCGATGGCCGGACCACTGGTGGTACTGCAGCCGAACGCCGTCCAGTATCTCGGCATAGCCTTTCACGAACTCGCCACCAATTCGGCAAAACATGGAGCGCTGTCGTGCAACGGCGGACGCGTCGAGATCGATTGGCACGTGGTCCCTGCGGGCGACGGCGCTGAGACCTTTCGACTGGTCTGGCGTGAGTTGGACGGGCCAATCCTGGACGCTGTCAGGGCGCGCGGTTTCGGACTGGTCGTGCTCGAGCGAGTGGCGCCGCAGGCTCTCAGCGGCAGCGGGCGGCTGGAGTTCCACGCCCGAGGCATCACCTGGACGCTCGAGGCGCCGCTGCATTTCGTCCAGACATCACTGGCCGAAATCGCGGCCGATTGAAGGAATTTCGCCGCGCTCGTGAAGCTGAGCCCTTCCCCGCGACCGACTGTGTTCGGCCAGACCTATTGCGTTTGGTCCGGCGGGCGAAAATAAGGCGAAACAGCCCTGTCCTCCAGAACATCGACGTCGCCTCTTCCAGGCAGGGCATCGCAGCCAAGCGAGTGCCGATCGACGTTACCTGGTTCAAACACGGTCAGGCTGTCGAATTCCATGGCCGCCCCGTAGAACTGGGCGGCTTGCAACACCAGGCATTCGACGTCTTCAAGCGCAACGTTTTCTGCGAGGTTTCGCAGCCGCACAGCCTCGGCCACCGCAGTGACATTGAGTATCCCCTTATCCCGGGCGGCTGCCCAAACTTGCAGGTTAACGTCGTGACACAAATGGGCCGAATAACCGTCTCTCATGGAAAACCCTTCCTTTCAGGAGCGGTTTGTCCCTCAAGATCAGCATGTGCCATAGCAGCTCGAATGACAAGCGTAATCCATCAAACAACACACGAAATCAACAAGTTAGCATACCGCTCAGGCTACACGATCGACGCTTGACAGTAACTGTGAGCCTTTCACGCCGATGGCCAATGAGCCGGTCTTGACGGCTGACGAGGCTTTTCCTACTTCTTAGACAAATACTAACTTTGAGCGGCTGGAGGGCAGAAATGGCCGAGCTGGAAAGACCCGAACGACTGCAGATCATGCTAACCTCGGAGGAATTGGCTGCTTTGGAAAACTGGCGCTTCGAAAGGCGCATGCCAAGCCGGTCTGCGGCCGTGAGGGAGTTGCTGCGGCGCGGTCTCCACGCGGACGGATTTTTGACAGCCGCACAAGGTGCCAAGTCGCAGGATTTTGGAATTCTGCCCAGTTCCGGCATTGTCGATGGAGCGTCCCGCGACCAGGGCGGCAGCAAGCTGTAAGGCTGCCCTCGCGGCGCTGGAGATGTTTCGGCGCCGGAGCCTTGCCCATTCTGTGGGACTTCAGGCAATCGTCGCGCGTTCGGTGAGGCATGTTGTGGACCGGAACAAGGCCGGTTGCAGCATCACACAGGCCAGCAAGGATCGAGGCAGTGAGCTTCCTTTACCGCGCGGCAAAAATCGCCGAACAAACTCATGCGGGGCAGACGGACAAGACCGGACGGCCCTATATCGAGCATTGCCGCCGGGTCGTTGATGCCGTCGAAACGCTCGACCAGAAGGCCGTTGCCTACCTCCATGAGGTTGTTGAGAAAAGCGACGATTGGGATCGCGAGCGGCTCGAGGCGGCAGGTTTCGGAACCTCCATCGTATCGGCAGTCGATGCGATGACACGCAGGCCGCACGAGGACGACCTCGCTTTCGTGCGCAGAGCAGCAGCCAACCCATTGGCGCTGCCGGTCAAGCGCGCCGATCTTGCCGACAATTTATGGCAAGCACAGCAGATTGGCGCGTCGACATCGAAATATGAAGACGGACTGCGGATCCTCGACGAAGAATTCTCCTGATGACGAGAGGATTGTCGCCTGTGGCGTGATCGGCCGATGTGCGACCTTCATGCGAGGCTCTATTCGGGGATGTGAGGCGTATGTCGCTTGTCCTCGGCAGGATCGGCATCGATCCGCGCCTTGCTGGGATCGAAGGCGCCATGGCGGGCGATGGCCAATGCCGGCGTGTCGGGCGTCTCGTAGGCCCACATGAAGTCGTCGGCCGCTCCGCCGACCGCGTGGACCCGCCAGTAACTGGCCGTGCCCTTCAGCGGGGAGTGGGTTGTGGTGTTGGTCTTCTCCAGAAGGTCGAAATAGATATCCTCGAAGGGGATATAGAAGACCGGATCTTGCCCCTCTTCATGGAGCACTTTTGCCCGCTCTGTCGAGGCAATGATCGCGTCGGAGAACCTGACCGTCACGGTTCCATTGAACGGGGTAATCGTCAGCGCGCCGGGACGGCTGGTGGAATTTACGGCTAAGGGCTGCATTCGACTTCTCCGTTGGCTGCCGATCTCCTGGAACGTCGTATCGCCCGTCAGGGTTCCAACCGCGTGAGGCTCGTTGGAGCCGCGACATCGGGGGAGCCGGCGACAGATGAAAAACCTCCCGCGGGGCATTCAGATTCAAGGGAACGTTACCGCCGAAGAGTTCGTTTCCTAGATTGACACCGGAACCGGCGGCGGGGCTTCGCAAGTTAAGGGAGATTGCCATGAAGGTCGGCAACTGCATGACGAGGAATGTACAGGTCGCTAACCCCGAACAGTCGATCCGCGAAGTGGCTGAGATGATGGGCAGGCTTGACGCCGGAGGGATGCCCGTGGGCGACCACGACCGGCTGGTCGGGATGATCACCGATCGAGATATCGCGATCCGCGGCGTAGCATTGGGCAAGGGACCTGACACGAAGGTGCGTGATGTCATGAGCCCGGAGGTCAAATATTGCTTCGATGACGAAGACGTCGAGCATGTGCTTGAAAACATGGGCGACCTGCAGGTACGTCGGCTCCCGGTTCTGAACCGCGACAAGAGGCTCGTCGGCATCATCTCGCTTGGCGACCTCGCCACGAATGGCGAAGCGGCAGAAGCGGGAGAAGCTTTAAGCGACATCTCGAAGCCGGGCGGCGAGCATTCGCAGGCTGCTCACTGACTAATGCCGCGACATGTCGGCGCAAGGTCAACATCACTTGTTTCGCGGTGCGTCGGCTAACGCCGGCGCCCCGCCGGAGCCTTCTGCATTCGCGATGTTTTTCGGCAAAGGTTCAGGAGCATCCATGACAACGATCCGAAGCACCGTGTCCTTCATCGCCGAAAAAAGCGCGGCAGGGCGAAATCATCGTGCAGGCGCGGACGCGTCAGATCACGCGCCGAGACGTTCACCCGGATGTCGTGTCGTGATAAGCTGTTCTTGCGACGGGACCGCGCGACACCGAGGCGGGCATCTCGCGGCCGGGCAGCCCTTAGTCGCAGACGATGAGCTTGAGCACCTGATGTTCTCGAACGATTGCAAGCGTCCTGCCAAACCCTGTTGCCAAGGTGGGGCCTCTTGCGAAGGTCGGGCCTCTCGGAGTGGACGGATTTGGGTTGGTCGCTGAACCTCGGGACGATCGCCGGCACCACCGTGCGCGTTCACTTTACCTTCCTGCTTCTGCTCGTCTGGATCTGGCTGACGCACTATCAGATCGGCGGCACGCCAGCGGCCTGGCAAGGCGTTGCCTTCATCATTGCGGTTTTTGCCTGCGTGGTCCTGCATGAGTTCGGCCACATCGCCGCTGCGCGGTATTTCGGCATCAACACGCCGGACATTACGCTTTTCCCGATCGGCGGCGTCGCCAGGCTCGAACGCATGCCCGAAGAGCCGGGGCAGGAGTTCGTGATCGCGGTCGCGGGGCCGCTGGTCAATGTCGCGATCGCCGCGCTGATCTTCGTCCTGCTCGGCGGGTCGGCGGGCGTCGAACAGATGGCCGGGATCGAGGATCCGCGTATGAGTTTTCTCGCCAGGCTTGCCGGGGTCAATGTCTTCCTGGTCATCTTCAATATGATCCCAGCCTTCCCGATGGATGGCGGCCGTATCCTGCGCGCCGCACTCGCCGCCCGCCTGTCGTGGTCGCGCGCAACCCAGATCGCAGCCATGATCGGGCAAGGATTGGCCTTCGTCTTCGGTTTTGTTGGGCTGTTCTACAATCCGCTACTGATCTTCATCGGCATCTTCGTCTATCTCGCCGCGGCAGCGGAAGCGCAAAACGCACAGATCCGGGAGGTAGCCACAAGCGTCCTTGTCGCGGATGTGATGATCACCGAGTTCGCCCGGCTGGACCGGTTGGCGACGCTCGACCAGGCAATCGAGATGCTGCTCGCGACCACGCAGCACGAATTCCCTGTCATCGACTCCGCTGGCCATCTCGAAGGATTGGTGACACGCAACGACATGATCCGAACCTTGAAGGAAAAGGGACCCGCCGCACCGGTCGCGAGCGCAATGCGGCACGATATCCCGAAAATACATTACCGCAAAAGTCTCGAGGAAAGCCTGCGGCTGATGCAGCAGGCAGATGTGCCTGCTGTAGCCGTCGTCGACAGTTCCGACCGGCTGGTCGGGCTCATGACACACGAAACCATAGGCGAGATGCTCATGATCCGCTCAGCCGTGTCTGATGCCTTCCGTTTTGGTCGTTTGCGTGGGGCCAAGCCGCGATTCACACGGATCTGAGCACAAGGGTTCTTTTCACTGCCGGATCGGGTGAGTGCGCTCTAAATCGTAGCGGAGCGATAAGCAGAAATCGGCCGGAACGAAGGTCGTCCCGGCCCTTTTTTCTGTGTCTCAAGCGCCCCCGACATGAGGCAGAAGTTCAAGCGCACCGCGATAGATCATGTCGCCAGCGACGTAGAGGATGACCACCAGGCCGACATAGGCAATCCAACGGTGCTTCTGAAGCAGATTGGCAATGAGGTTTGCAGCGATGCCCATCAGGGCTACGGAGAGGACAAGGCCGAAGATCAGCACGTTCGGATGTTCGCGCGCAGCACCGGCTACCGCCAGAACATTGTCGAGTGACATGGAGACGTCGGCGATGATGATCTGCCAGGTTGCCTGGGCCAGGGTCTTGCGCGGAGCCTTGCCAGCTACGACGCCATCGTAGTCGACATCGCTTTCCGAAAGCGCTTCGATCGCCTGTGCTTCCTGCGCATGGTTTTGCCGGAGTTCGCGCCACATCTTCCAGCAGACCCACAACAGCAAAAGACCGCCGGCGAACAGCAGCCCGACGATCTGCAGGAGCTGGGTTGTCGCGGCCGCAAAGCCGATGCGCAGAACGGCCGCTGCGATTATGCCAACGACGATTGCGTTTCTGCGCTGCTCTTTGGGTAGTCCGGCCGCGGCAAGGCCGATAACGATGGCATTGTCGCCGGCCAGCACCAGGTCGATCATGATGACCTGCATGAGAGCGGTCATTGCTTCGGGACTGAAAAAATCTGTCATACGGCACCCTTGCGTTCAGCTAGGGGTGACGCGGCTTGCGAGTATAACCGTAGAGCAACGCGGATACTGCGTATGACAAGAGAAATGCCGCTACAGCTGAAGAAAACTCAAAGCCAGGCCACCCGGATTGGAATTCCAGTCCGACATCGCAGTCCTGATGGACTGCCAGAGGGGCCCGGCCTGGTAGCACCTAGCTATTGCCCCAAGCGCAAAAACTCAAGGCTTAATTGTGATCCGTATATGCGGCATCGAGCTCGGCAAGCTGGTTAAGCCAGGTCGATCGGCCACGCGACCATTGAACGGGCCGGCAGCCGCAAGTAAGGTTGATACAGTGGGCTTCGGTCAACTTTCTCCAACACCCGATCTGCGACCGTCGATGGCGATGAAGGGAATTCCGTCTTGGCTGCTCATCGGCGACCGATCGGCCAATATCTGTTCCCAATCGGCTCCTTGGGCCTGGCCGCACTCATTCATTTCGGCGCAGCGTCGATCGAGCATTCGCCGCTCTCGATCAAAATCCTGGCGTTGATCGTCGTCGCTATCTTCATCTTCGCGACAGTGTTTGTGGTTTTGCATCATGCAGAAGCCGTCGCACTGCGGCTCGGTGAACCATATGGCACGCTGCTGTTGACATTTTCGGTGACGGCCATCGAAGCATCGGTCATCGTTTCGATGATGCTGCACGGCGAGAACAATCCGACGCTGGCACGCGAATCTGTGTTTTCGACGGTCATGATCGTTTGCGCTGGCGTCGTCGGGGTCTGCCTCACCCTGGGTGGGCTGAAGCATCGATATCAGGACATCAAACGACAGGGCACCAACGCCTCGCTTGCCGTCATTATGGCGCTGACAGTTCTTACGCTGATCCTTCCAAACTACACGCTTGCAACAAGCCCCGGTACGTTCTCCGCCTCGCAGCTCGCTTTCGTGAGCGTTCTTTCAATCCTCCTCTATGGTGCCTTCGTCTTTGCCCAGATGGTGCGCCATCGGGGCGATTTTATCGAAGACCTGACGTCCAGCGCGGAACATGACAAGCATGTATCTGAGGGCGAGAAAGTGACCACCAATGTGCTCCTCTTATTTGTCGGACTGGCAGGGATCGTTCTTCTGACCGAGCAGGTGGCCGGCAGCATCGAGAATGGGCTCAAGTTTCTTCAAGTTACCCAGGCGGACGCCATCGTGGGCTTCTTCGTCGCTGCGCTTGTGCTTATGCCGGAGGCGCTATCGGCGGTTCGGGCAGCGCTCAATAACGAGCTTCAGCGAGGGCTGAATGTCGCCCTCGGCTCGGCCTGCGCCACAATCGGCCTGACAATCCCGGCGATCGGTGCGGCGAGCCTGCTCACCGGACGAAGCCTGACTCTTGGTCTGGGTCCGGGGGATACCGTGCTTCTCATCCTCGCGCTTGCCATCAGCATCGTGAGCTTTGGGACGGGCCGAACAACGATGCTGACGGGGCTCGTTCATCTCGTCGTATTTGTCGCCTATCTGTTCCTTATCTTCGTGCCGTAGGTGATCGACCCCCCGTCTTCGGCCATCGCTGCGTCCTGTCGATTTGCGGCGCACATGCCTAGCCTGCAACTACTGGACCTTCGAGCGCAAGCGATCCGTCACGAACTCCATCAACACCACGATGGCGAAGATCACGAGAATGATGGTCGAGGCATTCCTGTATTGGAAAAGATCGAACGCGACCTTCAGCTCCTGTCCGATGCCACCGGCTCCAACGAGGCCGAGAACAACGGACGAGCGCACTGCCTTTTCAAGCGCGAAGAGCGTGGTGTTTATCAGGGACGGCATGGCGTCAGGCAGTACTGCCCCGCACAGAACAGAGAATCGTCCGGCGCCGATTGCAAACAGCGCTTCCTGAGGTCTTTCGTCGGCATCCTCCATCGCCTCGGCGAAGAAGCGTCCGCAAAAGCCGATCGTATCGACGACGATGGTCATGGTGCCGGCAACCGCCCCGAGACCAACGGCTGACACGAAAAGTAGTGCCCAGACCAAATCTGGAACAGTCCTGAACAACGAGACCAGCATCCTGGGGATATGCCGGAACGGGCCGATCGGGGTTATGTCCTTGGCCGAGAGCCAGGCAAACGGCAAGCTGAGGACGACACCTATTGCTGTCCCCACGAGCGCTATCTGAAATGTTTCGACCATGCGCCAGAAAACCCTCAGGAGGAACCCTGGCTCGACATTTGGGGGTATCATGCGGCCGACGAGACGGACCATTCGGGGCACCCCGCCTGCCAGTTGTTCCGGCGAAGGTGCGACCTGCCCGGCGGAAACGATCACGAGAGCGGCCAAAGCGACGGCAAAGCTGAAAGTGACTGGCGAGATCGATGGAATCCGGCTCAGCGAAAGGCGGTCATGCATCGAAGACGTCTTTCAGATCAGCGCGGGTCACCTGCGCCGTCGGTCGGTCGAAGAAGACCTTGCCCGCCTTGAGCGCTATCAAGCGGTCGGAGTAGTCGAGAGCATGCTCCATGTCGTGCGTGGTGTAGACCAAAGTGATCGCCTGTTCCTGGGTCAGCTCGGAGAAGACGCGCATCACATCATGTCCAGCCGCCGGGTCGAGACTTGCCGCCGGTTCGTCTGCTATCAAAAGCTTCGGACGCCGGATCAACGCACGGGCAATCGCCACCCGCTGCGCCTGCCCTCCAGAAAGCGCGTCGGCGCGGGCGCCCGCCTTGCCGAGAAGCCGCACTTCGGCGAGGGCCTGCATTGCTTCCTCGCGCCAGTGTTGCTTTGCGATGGAATGGTGCCAGCCGCGCCAGCCGCCGGGCAGCCCGAGCTTGCCCTGCAAAACGTTTGTAAGAACCGATTGTCGGCTGACCAGTCCGTGGTGCTGGAAGACAAATCCGATCTGCCTGCGTATGCGCCGCAGCTGGGCGACGGACGGCGCCGAGCGGAAGCTCTCGCCGAGGGTGACGACCTCGCCACCGCTCGACGGTAGAAGACCAATGAGGCATTTGAGCAGGGTGGATTTTCCAGCACCGTTCGAGCCAATCAGGGCAACCCGTTCGCGCGATGCTATGGTGAGGCCGATACTGGAGAAAATGACCTTTCCGTTCGCATAGCTCTTCGCAAGATCGTGCGCCCGAATGATGGCTGTCATAGTGACCTCTTGGCCCAGACCGAACTGCGAAACAGGCCGGCGGTTAGCCGCCGGCGTTGTCGCTGAAAAGGAGCGAGCCTCAGTTTACGAAGTCGGTGAGGGTCTCGATTCCGATCGTGCGGTACATCGAGCGGACATAGTCGTAGTCCGAGTCCCTGACATCAGTCAGGAAGAAACCGCCCTTGAATTTCTGGTTGTCCTCGCCGGTCAGGATCGCTTTCATCAGCTCATTGCCATTCTTCGCAAAGGCATCGCGGATCTTGACGAACACGTCATCTGAAATGTCCTTGCGGGCGACAAGAATGTCGTTCGGCAGATCGCGGCCCCGTGCGATGACCGAGAAGGCAACGTCGGGGAATGCTTCCCGGACCGAGTTGAGATAGCCGAAATTCAAGCCGATAGCGGCGATGTCGCCGCGGATGAGAGCCTCAGCCGCGATGTTGCGCGATATGATTACTGGTTCGTAATCGGTGGCATATTTCAGGTTGAAATCGGCCAGCGCCTGCGCGGGGCCGAGGTGCTGGGAGGTCGAGCCGACCGAGCCGAATGCGACCTTCTTGCCCTTCAAGTCTTCGACCGAGCGGATCGGTCCATTCGCCAGCACGGCGATCTGAGCGAAATAGTCGGGGCGCTGCCAGGCGACAACAATCTTCGGCTGGCTTAATTCCTTCATGACGACGTATTCTGCAGGACCGGTCAGGACAAGATCGACCTGCCCGGAATTCATCGCCTCGACGGCGGTGGTCCGCGAACTGACCGGAAACAGCTCGACATCCAGGCCGGTCGCCTCCTCAAGAGCGGTCTGGAAAGCACCGAATTCCTGCTGAAGAGCCTCCAGTCCCTCCATGTCGGTTACCGCGAATTTCACTGGCTCCGCAAACACTGGAACGGCGGAGGCAAGCGTCAGGGCGAGTGCGGTTGCGATGCTGCGGATCATCGTTTTTCCTTTGCTGTATAGACAGGAAACTGTTACCCGCTAATCCGTATACGCAGCAGATGACGTGCTCGTGACATTTCGCCGGCGCCACCGGCAGCCTTTGCTTTTTTGAGGGATACAGTGAACTGGCACATCCAGGGTGGTCGCATCCTAACCGAACGGGGACTTGAAACCGCGGACCTGAGCGTCACCGGCGGCGCCCTGTCAGAGCTGCGAGCGGCCCATGCCTCCAGAATCGATGCCGATGGTCTGCTCGTGCTTCCGGGGATCGTCGATATTCACGGCGACGGCTTCGAGCGCCAGATCATGCCGCGGCCCGGTGTCCGCTTCGACACCGCGCTGGCGCTGAAAGATACGGACCGCCAGCTTGTCGCCAATGGCGTAACCACGGCCTTTCACGGCGTCACGGTGTCGTGGGAGCCTGGACTTCGGTCGCTCGACGCTGCCAAACAGCTGATCGGCGCGGTCTGCGATCTCCGCGATAGCCTTGGCTGCGATACGCGTCTGCATCTGCGCTGGGAGACCTTCGCGCTTGATCAGATGGCGCAGGTCGTACGATGGCTCTCGCTTTGGCCACGGCCGATCATCGCCGTCAACGATCACACGACGGGGTCGGTGCTGAACGGCACGATTGCCCGCAAGATCGGTCAGATGGCGGAGCGGTCTGGCTTGAGCCGCGAGCAATACATGACGTTGCTCGGCCAGATTTGGTCCCGCCGCGCCGAGGTTGAGATCGCGATCGGGAAGCTGGCCGCAACTGCGCGGGCCAATGGCAATGTGCTTCTTGCCCATGACGAAGCGTCTCCCGAGGAACGCATGTATTTTCGCGCCCTCGGCGCAAAGGCCTCGGAATTTCCGCTAACGCTCGAAACAGCCAAGGCCGCGCGGCAAATGGGCGAGGACGTGATCCTCGGCGCGCCCAACGTCGTGCGCGGCGGCAGCCATAATGGAGCGCTAAATGCCACCGAGGCCGTCAGAGCCGGACTTTGCACGGTGCTGACCAGCGATTACCACTACCCTTCGCCTCTGCATGCGGCCTTCAGACTGTCTTCGCCAGACGCCGGCGACTTCCCCTCGATCTGGAATCTGGTTTCGGCAAACCCGGCCCGGGTGGCCGGCCTCGACGATCGCGGCTCGCTTGTTGCCGGCCGCCGGGCGGATCTGATCCTGGTCGATGCTGGCGATCCAGAGCATCCGCGTGTGGTGGCCACCATGGTCCATGGACAAATTGTCTATAGCTCCGGGCTGTCCCGCACAGACCGATGGTCTGCACAGCGGTCGCCGGTGGATAAGGTTTCATGAACTTGGACACGAAAATTTCAATACCACACGAGCGCAATGGCAATCGCCTTCTGGCCTTTGACGGGCTGGTCTTTCGGCCACGCAACGATACGCCGATCTGGCAGCAGATCTACGATCACATCTTCGATCTGATCGAGAGCGGCAGTCTTGCGCCGGGCAGCCAGCTTCCCGGAGAAACGCATCTGGCAGAGAAATTCGCGGTCACCCGCATTACGCTTCGCCGGGCGCTGCAGCAGTTACAGCATGAGGGCCACCTCACCGCCCGCAAGGGCGTCGGTATCTTCGTGCGAAACCTGCCCTCGACATTCACTGTTCGCGACGGACAGCGCTTTCTCGACAATTTCGAAGCCCACGGCCAGGAAATCGGCACCAATACGCTGCTGATCGTCCGGGAACCGGCCGAAGCGGCCGTGGTGGAACGGTTGCGTCTCGCACCTGACACCACCATTATCCGGCTGTGCCGGATCAGAACGTCGGACAAGCAGCCAGTTTACGTCAATACCAAGTTCTTTCCGGCGCATCTCTTCCCCGACTTCGAGCAGAGATACGATGTGCGTCAGTCGGTGACCGATGTTTTCCGCGCGCATGGCATCGACAACTACCGGCGGGCCGAGACGCGCATCAGTGGCGGCTTTGCATCCCCCGATGAAGCGGAAATCCTGCGGCTGACGCCCGGAACGCCAGTATTCCGCATCAATGCTGTCAACGAGGACCGCAGCGGCGTACCAATCGAATGGACCCGCGGCTGCTGGCCGCTGACATCCGTCGAATTCGTCTTCTGATTATGGCGCATGTCAACACGACCAGTTGAGGACGTCAGTCGGGCAATTGGGTCGACCCTTAGACAGACACCACAAGCCGGTCGAGAAAAGGCCGCTGGCCGACAAGCAACTTTTCCCGGGCCATTTCGAGGCCGAACCACCCTGCGCGATCGATCTCAGGAAAAGTCTGCATGCGGCCGCTGCGCGGCGGCCATCGCATCTCGAACATGTTGCTGCGCAAGGTGCCGGCATCGAAATCGCCTTCGGCGCCGAAGGCCGTAACAAGCTTGCCGCCGGGCTGGCGCAGTTCCCCTAGCGGAAGCAGTGCTCCCGAGAGCTCCCAGCCGGTTTCCTCCTCAAATTCGCGACGCGCCGCGGCTTCCGGCTGTTCGTCATCACCATACTCGCCCTTTGCGATCGACCATGCGCCGAGATCGCGGCTTTGCCAGAACGGCCCGCCCGGATGGACAAGCAGCACCTGCAGTTCGTTGGTCGATCTGCGGTAAGGCAGGATGCCCGCACTTCTTTTCGCCATCGCCTCATGCCTCCGGAATCCAGCCTGTCATCGCAGGCAGGCTGAACGGGAATGATGCGCCTGAATGGCAGATGCCGTTAGACTCGAGATACCTCAATTGATACTAGCCGCCGCCGCAAGTCGCTCATTCGGATTGCATTCGACTACCCCAGGCGGTGGTGGCGGCACTTCTGGAAATCCATCCACGCTGGCCATCAGCTCCAGATAGCGCTGAGCTGACGCGGCCCACTGAAATCGCGCCGCCCTGGCGCGACCGCGTGCGATCAATTTGGTTCTGAGGCCTTCTTCGTGGACCAGGCGCATAAAACAATCGAACCACGCATTCTCGTCGCAAGGTGATGCGTACAAGACCGCATCGCCGCCGATTTCGGGGAGGCTGGCACGGTCCGACATGACCACCGGACATCCCAGTGCCATAGCTTCGAGGGGCGGCAGCCCGAAACCCTCGACCAAGGAGGGGAACGCGAGGCATAGGCAATCGCGCAGAAGCGCGCCGAGTTCTGCGTCCGACCTTCTTCCCAGCCAAATGACGTTCGGCGATTTCTGGTCGCCGCTGCTGGCGAAAACGCGGGACGTTGAAGCGCCGACAACAACAATCTGCAGCCCCGCCGCGGCAAGACGCTCGTGCATGCCGATGATCAAGCCGACATTTTTGTGCGGGATAGAACTGCCAAGCACGACGATCGTACCAGGGCCGGCCACTGCCAGTGTTTGTTCCGAGTGGCAAGGAGCCCATCGCAACGCATGCTCATGCCCATTGCCTACAATTTCGACCTTTGCCGCCGGGCACACGCCATTGCGCGCCAGTTCACCCGCAGAGTATTTCGATACCGTCGTAATCTTATGCGCGGCCCGGCCCAAGGCAGGAACCAAGGTGCGGTAGAGAAGCCGAAATGGAAATGAATAGCTCTGCGGGCATGCCCGTGTATTGACGTCGTGAATGCACAGCACTTGTCGACGAACCGTCAAAGGGCCCGTATTGCAGAGGCTAAGCAGCCCGCCGCGAAGACAGGCCGGAAGCACAGCCTGTTCCCATAAATGCCCGCCAAAGCTGCCGACAGTCCGGACACGGATCGCTGCCAGGGGCAATTTGTCAAGCGCCCCCGGCGGGACCAGCAACTCGACCGTGAGATCCCGTGTCAAGGCAGCCTGACCCACGATCAAGGCGTCCAGCGCCGAAACGATCTCGCGTGCGTACCGCTGAACTCCGGTGGTCGGTTGCGCGAGAAAACGGCCGTTGATTGTCCAATGTCGTGCCATCACAGGGTTTTTGGTCACCAGCGCCATGCCTCAGTTGCACGACTTTGGACGACCAGGACAGCAGGGTCATCCTGGCCTTTGGGACGTACCCGGTCGTTTGCCCGAAAAGGCTTCCCGGCAGCTCTCATCCGAATGGCGAGGCCAATCATCGGCGTTTACGCCAAATGTGTGAGGTTCTGCGTGGCGCGGTTTTGATAGACTGCGTTGGGCAGCGCGGCAGATCTCAATCGTCGTGCTCGGATGGATGTCAGGCGAGTTGAGCGAGTGGAGTGATGCCGCATGATGTCCGGCGCAAAACAGGCAAGTTCGCGCTGATGCAGCGCCCGACCAATCCATTGCAACCAGGCTCCGTTGGACGGGCCGTCGCCGCGACCAGACGTCTTTGGACAGCCCTGGCATGCCTGCTTGGCATGACAGCTTCGGGCGCAGCGGATCTGCTCTGGGGGGTCAACGGCCATCCCTTCAACGCCTATCCCGGGATATCGATCGAACAGCAACTCGACTATGTCAGCGACCTCGGCATGAAGTCGTATCGGGTCAACATTTCCAGCGCCGACAGCGCCAACAAACTTGCCGAACTGGTCAAGGCGGGCAAGCAGCGCGGAGTCCAGATCCTGCCGGTAATCACGCCCGACCTGGACCTCGACAATGGGACCGTCGATGACCTCTATGCGCAAGCCTACGATCTCGCGTCGACACTGGTATCCCGCTTCAAGGACGACATCCGCGTTTGGGAGCTTGGCAACGAGATGGAGAACTACGCCATCCTGATGCCCTGCGAGATGCAGGACAACGGAATCCAATACAACTGCTCCTGGGGCCCTGCCGGCGGCACCGAGACGTCCGACTATTTCAGTCCGCGCTGGGCAAAGGCAAGCGCAGTGCTGCGCGGCCTGTCGGATGCAACCATCGCAGTGGATCCGACCATACGAAAAGCAATGGGAACGGCCGGCTGGGGTCACCGCGCAGCGTTCACCCGCATGCTGCAGGACGGCATCAGATGGGATATATCGGTCTGGCATCTTTACGAGGGCGATCCCGAGGAAGCGTTCAAGTTCCTGGCCACTCTCGGTCGTCCAATCTGGCTAACCGAATTCAACTACGCCGGGGGCAGCCAACGAGGGGAAAAGCAGCAGGCGGACGGTCTGGTCCAGACGATGACGCTATTGCGCCGATATCAATCTCGATATGGATTGGAAGCTGCCCATATCTACGAACTGCTCGACGAGCCGTACTGGGCGCCAAGCTACGAGGCCTTTATGGGCCTCGTGCGCCTGAAGAAGCGCGGCGAAGGGCTATGGGCGCCGAGCGGGCGAAAGCCGGCATACGATGCCGTAAAGAAGACCATTGCGAACGGCAATGCAGGCTCGAGCTCGTCAATGGCCACGACGGAGAGCTTGCCGCCTGCTGACCAGATGTCGGTGCCCCGCGTTCCCGGCATCGGGGCATTTCACCCCTGTTCGCTTGATGCGTTCGACAAGTCTGTCTTCAACCACGCCAACCAGATTGCATATGCTTACTGCCTGGTCCTGCGTCGCATGCCGTCTCCGACCGAACAGTGGCGCGAGGTCATCGCGATGAAGAAGGATCCATCGATCGTTCCATTACTGACGAAGATGTTGCTTTCGGTCGAATTCAGGACTGACAATCAGCCGGTTGGGCTTGGAAACGCGCAATACGTGGCCCTTCTCTATCGGACATTGCTGGGACGGGAGCCAGACGGCCAGGGACTTTCTGCTTACGTGTCGAAACTGGACAGCGACAAGGCGAGTGGAGAACAGATCGTGGCGGAATTGATCCATTCGTATGAGTTTCGCTCCAGACACACGGTTCTGTTTGCCAACGAGCCTTAGCAGGGGGGACAATGAACGTTTTTGGCCGACAGGTCGTGACTGGCGCCGTTTGCGCCGCTGTCGAGACTTGGGTCCGGCAGATCGCCATGTTCGGCGTGTTTGTGGTGCTGGCTCGCCACCGCCAGGTATTGGGCCCAAGGCATTCGGGCTCGCAGCGCTGGTCACTGGGCGCATATTCCGTTTGCCCGTCGACGGCGTAAGAGAGCGATAATGGAGGCGACCGGCAGAGAGATTATCCAAGGGGCAGCTTGGGTCGCAATCGAGACCTGGGGCCGCCAGTTGGCGATGTTTGTCGTCTTCGTCGTTCTCGCCCGCAATCTCGACCCGGAGGCATTTGGTTTGGCGGCACTCGCCATGGTGATGCCGACCATTGTCGCCGTTCCGGTGACGCGCGGAATCCCCGAAGCACTCATCCAGCGTCCGGATGTCGAGTGCATTCATTTCGACTCAGCCTTTTGGCTCCTTGCCGTCACCGGCTCGGCGTTCAGTGGGCTCGTCTGGACTTTTGCCGGCGCAATCGCCGCGGCATTCAGCCAACCCGTTCTGGAGGATCTTGTCCGCTGGACCAGCGTCGTCATCGTGCTCCAGGCCCTTGCGGCGGTGCCAGCGGCGATCCTCAAGCGCCAGCTTCATTTTCGACTGTTCGCTCTGCGAACGCTCGCCGGAACAGTCGTCGGCGGAACGATCGGAATCGGCACG
Source organism: Mesorhizobium sp. L48C026A00 (assembly GCF_000502375.1). NCBI lineage: Bacteria > Pseudomonadati > Pseudomonadota > Alphaproteobacteria > Hyphomicrobiales > Phyllobacteriaceae > Mesorhizobium > Mesorhizobium sp. L48C026A00. Next base: position 89,071 of record NZ_AYWU01000009.1, read on the forward strand.
GCAATCGCCGGCCACGGCATGTGGAGCCTGGTGTGGATGCAGGTCGCCAAGGCGGCTGTGGAAACCGCCGTTATTCTACTCGGAAGCGCGTGGCGGCCGCATCTCAGATATTCCCACGCACGCTGCCGCGAACTGTTCGGCTTCGCTGGTCCTCTCATCGGCCATTCCCTTTGGAATTTCGTGAATGACGAAATACCAAAGGTCATACTCGGCACCTTCCTCGGACCCTACGCGGTAGGCGTGTACGCTCTCGCCCGCCGACCGCTGGATCTTCTGAGTGAGGCATTTCTGGGTCCGCTTACGGCGGTGACCATACCAGCAGTCGCCCGAGTGCAGAGCGAGCCGGCGAAGATCGATGCTTTCTTCAACTCAAGCATACGCGTGGCAGCGATTGCCGGCTTCCCGGCATTTCTGGGGTTTGCCGCGATCGCTCCCGTCGCGGTACCTTTCATCTTCGGCCCGCAATGGGTGAGCGGTGTCGTCGCCGTTCAAATCCTGATGCTCCTTGGCCTGCAACGCACGATCGACAGCATCTGTGCACTCACCATCCTCGCGCTCGGTCATTCCGGCCTGATCGTCAAGCTAAACATATCCGAAACCGTCCTAGCCGTGATCCTCCTCACCGCTGCCGTGCAGGTCGACCTCGAGACAACGATGGCAGCTCTTCTGGCCTGCAACGTCCTGCTCCTGCCGGTCTTTCTCTTCCTCGTTCACCACCTCGCCCATATCGACGTACTGAAGCCGCTCAGAATATTCCCGCGGCTGGCGGTGGCGGGCCTGCTCATGTTCGCCGTTGTCACCGCTTGGCTCGTTGCGGCACCGGCCTCGACCTCCCAAGGCCTCCTCATCGCAGGCGGGATCATCGTCGGCGCCGCCGTGTATGTCGCCGCAGTCATTGTGCTTGTGCGTCCCGACCTTCTCAACGCACGCGACATGCTTCTCAGGGTGCGCCGGCCCGCATAGAGGTACCAAGCTCATGAAAGTCGCTTTCGTCTCGCAGCATTTCGACATGGTCCTTCCGCCCGACCAGAACTCGGTCGGCATCTGGACATAGGAAGTGTCACGCCGTCTGGCCTGCGGACTGCGAGACGACCGTGATCGCGCGTCACCCGCGCGGAAACCCCAAGCGGCTCGAGATCGATGGCGTGCGGATCGAACTCCTCACCTGCGCGCCGGCGCGTGTGTGGGGGAGAGCGTCCCGCATGTAGAGCCAGGCGCTCCGGGTGTTCATACCCCTCCCGAGGCCTGGCCGGAAGTTGTCGCCGCTCACCCTGAGGCCCGACTTGAGATCGTTGGCCCGTCCGCGGCACTGCCGCTGGACCTCCTGATCGACCTGAGCCGGGATCGATCCGGAGGTCTTGGGTTTATCCAAGGGGAAGCGCTTTCAGGGGTTCTTGCGAGATAGCTCTGCGCGAAATGATCCCGCCGCGGCTCGCCCACACGGTCACCTTCACCGGATGGAACCGTATGAAAAGTTCATCGAGCGCTGTGCCGGGGCCTCGCTGCTCGTCAATCCGTCACTTAGCGAATCCTTCGGCATGAGCCTGGTGGAGGCACTTGCGACCGGGACGCCTGTCGTCGCCACACGTGTCGGTGGCATGCCGGGGATTGTGGAGGCGACCGGTGGCGGCTTGCTCGTCGAAAAAAATGATCCGGCCGCACTTTCGGACGCGATCCCCCGCCTTCTCGCCGATCCCGAGTCAAGCAATGGAATCGGCCGACCGGGCGCCCAGCGGGTCGCGGAGCTCTATTCGTGGGAAAAATTGCCCAGTCGACCCGGGACCTGTACGATAAGGCTTTCGTCATCCACCGTTCACGGCTTGGAAAGCGAATCCGCTCTTTCGCTCAGCGCCGGGCCTTGAACGACGTGAACACCGAGCCCGTGTCATCTCCCCACTCCCAGTTGACGGCGAGTCCGACCCGCAAAATTTGAAGGGCGGCGTCATCGGGATATATGTCGGTGAGGCTTCGCTGCATCACCAGTTCGTCGTCGATCAAGATTGCAAACCGATTTCCGTCGAATGCAACGCGCATGCGAAAAGGTTTTCCCCAAACGACCTTGTCCGCCACATTTGTCCAAACTGCGTCATAAAGTTCCTCAAAGCCGAGCCGCTTGATGAACACCGAAATCGATGCACCCTGGTAGACGTCGTCGAGCCAAGTCGTGACACAAACGTAGTTGTCGCTGTCTTGCCAGAAAAGCAGTCCTGCCCGGCCGCGCTGATCTTGTCCTCGGCGCTCCCCAGGAGGTTTGATTGTGGCCTCGAGATCGGCGAATCCCGGTAGGTCCCATGGCAGCGAATAAATTGTTCGACCCGGGTTCGGTCTGTCTACGCTCGCGCGCACACGGGCGCTGCCCAGCCCGTCGACGTCGATGACACCGGTGCCCAGTGTTCTGGCCCATTGCCCGCCGCCAAGCTCCGACGTGCGGCGATCTAGTTCGCCGGCAGAACCGGTAAATCCGTCGGCGTAGGACAGGGTTGCTCCGAGTTGGTTCCAAGGTGCCCCCAGAGGCGCCATCAATGGGATGGGAACTTCGCAAGGATGAGCCTCGAAATTATGCCAGCGCGGCTCGCTATCGAAGCTTTTCCATATACCTACTCCGGTAGCGTTCTCGACTGAATCGGCATTGACAGACGCTTCGAAAAGGCGAGCCCCGTCAAGAAAGCAGCTCACCTGACCGTTCCAGTCAAGAATCTGGACCGAATGGGTAGAACACTTGCGCAAAGCGTGTTCCGTACCGGTCGCGATCGTAATCTCTTTGCCCGATTGCTTGCGCACCAAGGTCCATCCGAGCGTCGACAGTTTCAGCACCCAGAAATTGTCGTTGTCCCGAAACCGACAGACGAGACCACACACATCCGAGACGGCGCCAATTGCCAGCAGTCCGTGGATCAATCCTGAAGGGCGACCAGGATCGATGACGGATAGATTATCGCCAGCGTCATGCGAAAAATGCCACCGCCCCCCGATTGCGGCGATTTGGCCCGGCCAGCCTTCGACGAGCGCATCGGCAGCGTGAGCGGTGCCAAACAGGGTCGAAAATTCAGGTATCCGCCCGACTTGAACCGCTTGGACGCGTGTGTCGACCCGAAACCCGATCTGGCCAAGTGCCGACTGATGAACACCCGCAAACAGCTTTTCGTCCTTATTGAAAGGATCGACCGCGATCGGACGCATCATCGGAAAAGCGGCAAGCCCATGAGCTTTTTGGTCGGCAGCCGCATAATAGACAGCGCCCTGCTCTCGCAACGCCACGACATAATAGACATGAACGTTCTTTAGGCGCCGAAACGCTCTCAGGCATTGCTTTCCTACACGAGCCCACAACTCGCCGTTTTCGCCTTCGGCGGCGTGCACGACAAAGCCGCAGCCCTCTTCCACGGGATTAATCGGCGCCTCACTGGGGAACCAACCGACAGCCAGGTTCTCGCCAATGTTCGATCCCCGGTAGGTCCTAGAGGCGCTAAGTGTCCACCACCAAAAACGGCGAAGGGTGAGCCTCTTTCGTGGTGCACGTATCAGGGCAAGCAGACGGCCGGGCCATGGGTCAATGCCGGGTCCTCGCAACCAACGGTAGAGCCGACTGGCGAGGTCATCAGGCAATGGCGATCCCTGCGATGTGTTGTGGCCGTTGGTGATCGAGACCAATAGCACCAGACCAGCCTCTCGCTGAAAGGGACCATAGGAGATCCCTTGCCGGCCCCAGCCTGGCCTGACGAGTGGCTGGAAACGAAGTGCGCCGTGATCGATCGCAATCTGACGTTCGATGTCGCGACCTCGCCTGACACCTCCCTTTCCTGCCAAGGTGCCAATTACCGCACCGCGGGCGCGTTCATCTTGAAAATTGTCTGCGACAAGAACCTCCGGCCGGGCAACGCCGGACCCAGCCCCTTCAGCAGTTTCTGCCCAGCCATGGCGGTGCAACAACTAAGACCCTCCTCACGTCATCATGGGCTGCGCGAGAATCGTACGAGATTCTTCAAGGCATCGACGCGTCGTTGCCCCGGGCAGAAGTCGCGACCGCCTCGCTTATCCCGTTTGATCACGCTTGCTGTCCTTGCCTGAAATTCCAGCCATGGCGCCACTAAGATAGTTCGTAAGCGCCCATGGGCTGCGCGAAGACGTGTTCTACCTGCCATTCTCGATTATCATAGGAGGCTGGCAACTGTTTCAATGCGTAGCCTGCAGCAGTCAGGAATTCCGCGATCTTTCGGGCCTTGCGGTCGAGTCCCTCGCGCGTTGCATCGTCGACCTCATAAATCACCTTCGGACGGTGCCCACGCAGCGTTTCCATCATACCGCCCAGGACGTCGATTTCGGCGCCTTCCACGTCGATCTTGACCAGCGAGGGCGGCCTGAGGCCTCGCTGGGCGATGGCATCGTCGATGGCGACTATGCTGACTTCCAGGCGGCCGCTGATGTCCGGCGGTGCTCCCGCCGAGGCAAGCGCGGCGCCGCCGATGTGATGGGCGAGCAGAAGCTGGCCACGGCCGGATGTGGCGCCCGCAGCTTCGGCGAACACCCGTATCGTGTCGAACCCGTTGAGCCGTGCACTCTCTGCGACAGCTGCGGCGTTGCGGGGAACGGGTTCGAACGCATAGACTTGACCGCGCGGCCCGACGCGGCGCGCGGCGATGAGGCTGAAGAAACCGATATTCGCGCCGATGTCGAAAAAGGCGTCCCCAGGCGCCAGGTTTGCCGCGATCGCCTGTTGGATGGGCGGCTCGTAGGCGCCGCGAACAAAGTTCGGGTCGGCGCTCTTCGCCACGAGCTTGAGACCGGCGGCCTCGCCCTTGGCTATGACACGTGCGTCGCCGAACACGCCGAGGACCTTTGCCGTCAATGTCACGCGCTCTTCCCCATTTTGCGACGCCTCGGGACGGGGCCAGCCCGTGCCGCTCGCCGCGAAGGTGACAGATTGCGCGCCCGGGATCGAGCCCGACAACGGGTGGCCGCCTCCTACTTCCTCCGGCTGATCGCTACTCCGATTGTGGCATCCATATCTCATCTTGGGGGTACCTGCCTGCCCGGCCTCTCGGTCCGATGGAACGGTGTCATCGTCTCGCAAGACATGGATGGCCTAGAGAGCATCCCACCCCTTCGAAACGATCTCACGATCACCGTCGGCGTCGAGATCGACCGGACGGGCGCTGAGATGGCTCTCGACACCCTCCCCGACCAACTGCTCGATGAACCGCCCGCCGCCCAGATTGCGCCAGAGCGAGAGGCGCAGGGCGCCGCGGTGCTCGCCCATGTCGAGGTCCGGCCGGCCATCGTCATTGATATCCGCCACCGAAAGACTGTTGAGCGAGCCGCGCGAGGTGATCTCCTGCGGCTCCCAGTTTGGCCTGATGTCGCCGGGATTGCGCCACCAATAGGCCTTCGCATGGTCGGCCTACCCGTTTTCCTCACTCACGATGATGTCGGTTCGTCCGTCGCCGTCCAGATCGGCAACCGCCACGCGGTCCGGATAGACCATGTTGGGAACATTGGCGACTCGCGGCGCTGCCAGTCGGCAGAGCCATCCCCCGGATTGCCCCACCATGCGATCTCCTTTGCGTTGCCGGTAGTGGCCGCAAGGTCAAGCAGGATGTCGCCGTCGATATAGGCGAACGCGATCCCCTCGTCAGGGGCCTCAGGGCAAATGCGGATTAGCGGCCCCGCCGCCGTGTCGTCGGGGATGGGAAAGTAGAACACTCCGATACCGCTTGCGACCTCAAGCTCGGCCGGCCGCCTTCAACGATCTGCGACGGTGCATGGCCCTGAGCCCCGAGATCGTGGCTGGCGGCGGGAACCTCGCCGATCGCATGTTCCTCAAAGCCCCGCGCTGACGCCTACTGCGCCTGAAGCCACGCCAGGTTCAGTGTCTCGCCCCCGCCGCGCGGGGCGATCACGTCCGCGCGTCCGTCGTCGTCAACATCGATTGCCGCGATCGCATCCACTCCCTCGCCGAGCCGGATCTGTTCCCATTCACCTTGCCAGAGATCGGCCGGCCGGCGATACCAGAACGGACCCGAGGCTCTGTCTTGGATGGAACGGCGGCGCATCCAAAATGGGCCGCAAGTAAAGTCGCAAAGGGATCGAACCCGCACCGCAGCCTTGGGTCGAACCCCGAAGAGGTCATGGCCACCCCGCCGACTTCCTCCCGAGACGCTTCAGGCCGCCTACGTTCACACATTAAGCTCGTATCGCGTGAACATCTCGTGCTCGCTCAGCAGCCGATTCAGCAAATCGCCCCCACCTACATCCGCCAGGATAGGCCAGTCGTCGAGTCCTGCCGGCCGCTCCATCTGGGACCGGTGAGCTGCCAGCGCGTGACGTTTTACATCTATCACGTCGCCGATAAAAGCGTGGGAGTTGAACATTTTAACGCCGCGCAAGCCGGCAAGGGTCCGGACCGTTTGCCGCAATGCGGCGCGATTGAATCCAAGCACTCGATCGTGCAGGCGAACCCACGGCCACTGATACCAGTACCAGACTGGATATTCGAAAACGGTCACGCGCCGGCCATACAGTTGCAGCGCGCCTCGCGCGCCGAGATTGGCGGCAACATGGTCCGCGGGCGGCTCTTTTGCATGGGTGACGAACACGCTCTGCGGTTGCCAAACGAAAAGCAACTCAGCGATCGCCTCTACGATCTTGCCGACATGATGCTTAGCCATGCCGTCGGGAACTCGCAAAAATCTCACCCGATCAGCAGATCCGCCCAACCGGCAAACCGCCTCGATCGCTTCGCCCTCGCGGGCGATCCGCAGCGCCTCCCTGTCAATCCGATTTGGATGGGATGCCGAACCGTCGGTAACGAAAATAAACCGGACATCGGCGCCCGAACTGAACTTCTTGCTGGCGACCCCTCCACATCCCAACGTCTCATCATCGGGATGGGGTGCGATGATGACCGCCGACGCCTGCCAGTCTGCTACCTCGAATGGATGAGACCGCTTATGCATCGCTCTATCGAGCATAGCGCCAATCGTATGTCTGACGTCATGCATCGATGGTTCCGATCATCCCTTCTTCGGTGTGGTTCAACCCGACCTGCGCATGGTAGCAAAACACTGTAGGCGATTGGGGTGAGAAAACAATGAAGGTAGGAATTCTTGCTGGCGGACTGGGAACGCGGCTGGCGGAAGAAACCGAGATCCGGCCGAAACCAATGGTCGAAATCGGAGCTAAGCCGATCCTTTGGCATATCATGATGCATTATTATGCCTATGGACACCGCGAGTTCGCCGTCGCGCTGGGATACAAGGGCGAATACATCAAACGCTGGTTCAGCGACTATGTCGCATTCGATGGCAGCTTGACTGTCAATGCCGCATCGGGAAGCGTCAAGCGCCACTCGAACTCGCTGCCTGACTGGTCCGTCGATCTTGTCGAGACGGGACTGAATACACTGACGGGCGGCCGCATAAAACGCCTGATCGACTGGATGGGCGACGAGACTTTCATGCTCACCTGGGGCGATGGGGTTTCGGACGTCAACCTTGATAAACTGATCGCCTTCCACAAATCGCATGGCAAGCTTGCAACGATGACGGCGGTGCGTCCGCCAGCACGCTACGGGCACATCGAATTCGACGGCCATCGCGTTGTCGACTTCACGGAAAAGCCACAGGCCTCGGAGGGTTGGATCAATGGCGCCTTCTTCGTCCTCGAGCCGGGCATAAAGGACTATATCGACGGCGACGATGTCATGTTCGAACACGCGCCAATGCAGCGGCTCGCGGCCGACGGCCAACTGATGGCATATCGCCACGAATCCTTCTGGCAGTGCATGGATACCATTCGCGAAAAGCATCTCCTTCAGAAATTATGGGACAGCGGGCAAGCGCCCTGGAAAACATGGGAATTGATCGATGAAAGTTCTGGTTACAGGCCACCTCGGCTACATCGGTTCCGTCCTGACTCCGATGCTGCTTGAACGCGGCCATCACGTCACGGGTCTGGACAGCGACATCTTCCGGTCATGCACTTTCGTAGGGACGTTGGCCGAAGTGCCGACGATCGAGAAAGACATCCGCGACATCGAAATCGACGACGTCGCCGGCTTCGACGCGATCATCCATCTCGCCGGACTGTCGAACGATCCGTTGGGGGACTACCGACCCCAGCTTACCGAGGAAATCAACTGCGGCGCTTCGGTCAGGCTCGCGCAGCTCGCCAAGGCCGCCGGTGTCCAGCGGTTCCTGTATGCCTCCTCTTGCAGCAATTACGGCGCGGCCGGCGACAGCTTTCTAACTGAAGATGCTCCCTTCAACCCGGTTACGCCTTACGGCGCCTCGAAGGCGAATGTCGAGCGAGCGGTCGCGCCGATGGCGGATCAATCGTTCAGCCCGACTTTCCTGCGTGCTTCCACTGCCTACGGCCTGTCGCCTCGCATCCGCTTCGATCTCGTGGTCAACAACCTGACCGCCTGGGCCTACACGACCGGCCTGGTCTATCTCAAGAGCGACGGCTCGCCATGGCGTCCGATCGTCCATGTAGAGGACATTGCGCTGGCCTATATCGCCGTGCTCGAAGCCGAGCGAGAGCTGGTCCACAACGAGGCATTCAATGTCGGCTTGACCACGGAAAACTATCAGATTCGGGAGATCGCAGAGTTGGTTCAAACGATCGTTCCCGACAGCCGGGTGAAGTTCGCGCCCGACGCCGGGCCAGACAAACGGTGCTATCGCGTCGACTGCACCTATATTGGTCGCCGCCTGCACGGGTTTAAGCCGCAATGGACGGCGCGGCGCGGTATCGAACAGCTCTATCACACATTTCGCACAGCAGGCCTTGCACTTGCAGATTTCGAGGGCGAGCGGTTCAAGCGCATCGCCCATGTGCAGAAGCTGATCCAGGATGGCGAACTGGACACCGATCTGCGCCGCACGCCGCAATTAGCGGTAGCGGTTTGAACAAACACAGCCGGGAGCCATGCCATCATTGCTGGTGCAGCCTCTGCAACCGAGAAGGTTTGCCGCTCCTGCGGCGGAAGTCACATCGACACTTTCCTGAAGCGCGGCACGACGCCACCTGTCTTTCCGCTCAGTGTGGTCGTGGTCGAGTAGCTCAGCCATTCGGCTTTCGCCCTCACAGATCCGGGCGTGCGGCTTTCCCGCACCCGGCTCTTCCCGGGACCCGCGCGCCGTCAGGGCTCGAACTCCGACCAGCACATACGCCGGCTTTCTGGATACGCCGCGCAAAATCTGGCCGCCGCCTCGCGTTACGATCCTGAGGCCACCGCCTCGCCACCAGCAAGGCGTTGCGAATTGTAGAACAGGTTGCGGAGCGTTACTGCCAGGTTCAATCGGCCTCTCTCCGCTCTTTGGGCTGGGTGCACCTGACGCCCGTTAGGGAAGAGAGCAGCGGGCCTGACGGGCCCATTTCAATCCGACCCGGGGTGGCCGTAAACCGATACCGGGTTGAGCGCTACACCGAGGGTCGCCGCATGCTCATCTCATCGGCCCGCATGCTGCGAGGCACTTGGCGAGCGCCCACCGCTAATGGCTCACGATCTTTGTCGAAACATGGGCCTGCGTGCCTGGGCCGCAGTTTCTGATAGACTAACTTGAGCCGTTCTGCGCGCGCCTCCCACGAATACAACTCGACGGCACGCTTGCGCCCTTCGCTTCCCATTTCACTTGCCCGGACCGTATCCTCCAGCACCGTGATCAATGCCTGCGCGAGCTCGCCAGGAGCGTCGACTTCGACCAGCATCCCGGTGATGCCAGTTAGAATGGATTCACACATCCCGCCCACGCGCGTTCCCACCACCGGTATCCCGCAGGCCATGCCCTCCACGACCGATATTCCGAAGCTCTCGCTGAGTGACGGATTCACCACAATGTCGGCCTCATGGTACGTCGCTACGAGATCCTTGTGGGGCACGTTGCCCAGGAAGCTAATTCGATCACGTAACCCGTGGCACTCGATGAGTTCCTCTAAGTGTTCCTGATATTTGCAATTGCCCCAGCGATCGTAGAAACGGTTCAACGCGGTAACCCGCGGATCCGACGAGAGGCTGGTCAGGAAGTCCACCGAAAGCGGCCATTGCGGCCCTGCGATCCGAAGTTCCACGTCCGCGAACTTGGCCGCAACCTCACTGAAGGCCTCGATCAGTGTGTGAAGCCCCTTCTCTGGCGATACCCGCCCAACGAACAGGATGACACGTCGGGTTCTGGTGGATGCGGAAGCCCGCTGCTCGCTCGGCCGAAAGTAAGAAACGTCCACGCCATTACCGACGGTGGCAACGACGCCAGGATAGTCCGGGAATGCAGAAAGAAAGGTCCTTGCGATGTGATCGCTGACGGCGACCACCGCATCCACTACCGTGAGCTGGCGGGCCACCTGATCGCGGTCACGCTGTGATAGCCACTCACACTGCATCTCAAGCACGAGCCGATGAGATGAGCTGGCTGCCTTCAGCTCCCGGCACCATGTCCAGTAATTCATCACATGGACAATATCTGGTTGATCTACGGCGAGGTAGCGACGAATCTTGTTACGATATTGCGAGTGGTCATCGGCCTTCCGATCCAACCGCAACCAGCGCGCCAGACGCGGAAACTCGTTGATGACCCGCTGCAGCGCGTGATCACGTAGCACCGCAGCCCGCCGCACCGCGAACGGCAGGTCCGCGGGCACCGTGTCGTCTCGATAATGCTTGCCATAGAGCGTTATCTGCAGGCCTTCGCCGAGCCGCAGCGCCGTGTTATAGACGATCAGCCCGATTGAGTTTTGAACAGGCGGAAAAAGTCTATCGCACGGCTGACCGACGTATACGAGCTTCATGTCACTCCCCCACCGTCAGCTCGTTCAGGCGACTCTTCTAAGTGCCGGGCGGTCTTCCGGTCGGGAGAGATGGTCGGCGAGGCGGCGAATGCCCTCTTCGAGCGGCACCAGGGGACGGTTCAGTATAGCCTTCATCTTGTTCGTGTCAGGACAGCGGCGCGTCATGTCGCCTTCCGCAAGGGGCGGCCGGAATTCCAACTTCGATGACGAGCCCAGCACTTCGATGACAAACTCGGCCAGCTGTAGAATGCTCATTTCCACGTCGCTGCCCACGTTGATCACCTCGTTCTCGTGCGCGCGCGTTCGATGAACCGCGACGCAAGCGTCAACCGTGTCGTCGACGTAGCAGAAGGTGCGGGTCTGCGAACCGTCCCCGTAAATCGTCAGGGGCTCGCCGCGCTGGGCGGCACGCACAAATCGCGGCAGAACGAAATCCTCGCTCTGACGTGGTCCGTAGGTGTTGAAGAAGCGAAAAATGGTAAAGGGGAGTCCAAACTCACGCTGAAAAGTGCGCAGATAGACCTCTCCAAGATTCTTCACCACTGCATACGGCAGACGTGAGTTAAGCGGCGTGGTGCTCTCGTTTTGCGGAATCTCGAAAGGCTCGCCATATACTTCCGATGACGAAGCGAAGTAGACACGCTCGGCGCCGGTGTTCTTGCATAGCCTCAACACGTTCTCGATACCGGTGATGTCGCGCAGCACGAGCAGAGGATTTGCCAAGGTCCGCTGCACACCGACGACGGCTGCGAAGTGGAAGACGTGGGTGAAATGGAAGCGGTAGAACAACGATGAGATGTCATCGAAGTCGTTCACATCCGCCTTTACCACGGTCAGATTGCCCGCGTCTATTTGTACCTTGTCTCGACTTCCGGTCGACAGGTTGTCAGCGACGACCACTTGGGTCTGAGGTAGCTTGACCAACGCGCGAGTGAGGGCGCTGCCGATATTGCCCGCTCCACCAGTTACCAGGATCGATTGCATCATATTCCCCACCTCAACCGAACAGTTTAATCGACTGACGCAGTGTGCGTCCCTGCGCGAAACGCGGCGTCTTCGACCTCGCGAGCGAAGGTGGCTCCCAGATCCTTTAGGACGTCGCTTGAAAGCTGAATGTGGCAGCGCCAGGTTTATTTGACAACGTGGCTTGGGGTAAGCATTTCGGCTGTTCTCCCGATGGCGCAATCCATGCTATTTTCGGCTCTGGGGCTGGCTAAGCGCATACATTTTGCTGATTGCTGTGAACTGCTTCCCCGCGGTAATTGAGGCGATCCTTTATTGTCGACATTGAAGAAAGTTGCCAGCATCTCATGCAGACTGCTCCAGACCTTCAGGAACTGGTTAACCGCATCCGAACGCGGGACTACACCATTGGCATCATGGGCCTCGGCTACGTTGGCCTGCCGCTCGCCATGATCTCGCTGGACGCGGGGTTCAAAGTCATCGGGTTCGACATCGACGCGTCTCGGGTTGCACTTCTTAACCGCGGAGAAACAGGCATAGATCATTTGCCTGGTGCTGCCATCAAAGTGGCTGTCGACAGCAAGCGGTTTCGCGCCACCAGCGATTTCGCCGACCTAAGCGAACCCGACGCGATCTTGATAGCGGTGCCAACGCCGCTTACCAGAAACCGGGAGCCGAACCTGTCGTTCGTCGAAAACAGCGCACGTGCGATCGCGGAGCGGCTGCGCCCTGGTCAACTTGTCGTTCTGGAGTCGACGACCTGGCCAGGAACGACGCGAGAGGTCGTTCAGCCGCTGCTCGAGGCGACGAACCTTTCTCTGGGAAAGGACTTTTTTCTCGCCTATTCGCCCGAACGGGTGGACCCAGGCAACGACGTACACACCACCGCCACAGTTGCAAAGGTGATAGGCGCCGACGACCCATCGTCCCTGCAGGTTGCCAAGGAACTGTATGATCAGATCATCGTGCAAACCGTTCCCGTGGCCTCCGCCGCAACGGCAGAGGCTGTGAAGCTGACCGAGAACATATTTCGCTCTGTGAACATTGCGTTGGTCAATGAGTTGAAGGTGATTTTTGACAGGATGGGCATCGACGTCTGGGAGGTGATCGAAGCCGCCAAGACCAAGCCGTTCGGATATATGGCGTTTTATCCAGGCCCCGGCCTCGGCGGGCACTGCATCCCGATCGACCCATTCTACCTGACCTGGAAGGCAAGAGAGTACGAAGTAACAACACGCTTCATTGAGCTTGCCGGTGAAATCAACACGAACATGCCGCATTATGTGGTTGACCGCCTTGTGGAGGCCCTGGACCGGCGAGCCGGCCGCGGCCTGAGCGGTTCGCGGATCCTGGTGATCGGGATGTCCTACAAGAAAAACGTGGGTGACACACGAGAAAGCCCATCGTTGAAGCTGATCGACATCATGGAGCGACGCGGGGCAGTCGTTGATTACCACGACCCCTACGTACCGGAGATACCCGGAACAAGAGAGTACGCCACCCTGGCAGGTCGCCCCTCTGTGGATATCTGCGCTAGCAGTTTGGCATCGTATGATGCCGTTGTCATCTCGACAGATCATGATGCGATTGATTGGCAGAACATCACCAAGCACGCAAAGCTGGTGCTCGATACCAGAAATGCTTGTGCGCGCAGTCAGTCACGCACCGATAACGTCGTAAAGGCATGAGCGGCCCGACTTGCGCACTGGCTTGGTCAACTGCCAGCGACAACGTCGAATGGTTTAACAGGTCGAGCGGTTGAATTCATTCAGCGCAGCGCATTTTCCCGGACTTGAGCGTCGAGGCATGAGCGCCCACGCAGGCGTGTAAACTAAACAAGTGGAGCCGGCCGAGGTCGCTACGGTTTGCGGCGCCGGCCGATGCTCGCCCCTCCCCGTCAGCGGGCCTTTTGATCGCCATCAGCATCCTTGCCGACCGCGTCGTTCCGCCAGACATGGATCGCTTCGAATGCGTCCCATGCGATCGACACAATGTCGAGATCCCCGTCACCGTCGAGGTCGACCGTCCTTGCTCCCAGATGGCTTTCCATCCCTTCGCCGACCAGCTGTTCGATGAACCGCCCCCCACCCAGATTATGCCAGCTCGAGACGCGAAGTGCGCCGCGATGCTCGCCCATGATAAGATCCGGCCTGCCGTCCCCAGTCATATCGGACACTGAAAGGCTATTAAGGGAACCGCGCGAGGTGATTTCGTGTTGCTCCCAGTCGGAGGAGCTGTCGCCGGGGTTGTGCCACCAATACGCCTTAGCGCTGTCGGCTTTGCCATTTTCCTCGGTCACGACGATGTCCGCACGTCCATCGCCATCAAGATCGGCGGCCGCGACGCGGTCGGGATAGACCATTTCAGGAACTGTTCCAACATGCCGAAGCTCCCAGTCTGGCGAGCCGTCACCTGGATTGCGCCACCATGCGGCCGTCTTTGCATCGCCGGTCGTGGCGACAAGGTCAAGTAGACCGTCGCCATCGATATCGGCGAATGCGATCCCTTCATCAGACGCTTCGGCGCAGATGCGGGTGCGCGGCCATGGCTCGACTGTTGGATCGTCAGGAATCTTGAAGTAGAAAACCCCACCGCCACTCGATACCGCCAGCTCCGGCTTCCCACCTTTTACGACCTGGGCTAGCGCATGGCCCTGAGAGCCGAGCTCATGACTGGCGGCGGGAACCTCTCCGATCTCGTGCTCTTCAAAGCGGTGCGCTTCAATGTCCTCGGCATGGAGCCACACCAGGTGCAGCGCCCTGCCTCCGCCGCGCTGTGCTATGACCTCCCCGCGCCCGTCACCATCGAGATCCAGGGCTGCGACCGCGTCCACACCCTCGGCAAGCGGGGTCCGTTCCCATTCTGTGTTCCAGGCTCCGGACGGTTGACGGTACCAGAACGGACCCGAGATGACGTCCGTGAGATCATCACCATCCATGGCGGAAAAAGCGATCCCAAAGGAGCGGACGTGCCCGTTCGTGATGCTATGATAGGTCCAGCGGTCGAGGCGGACCGATGCAGGCGGATCGAGCCGGTTGATCCACATTCTGACAGGCGGGTTGCCCACCCAGTTCGCCCCATAGATGTCAAAATCGCCATCCCTGTCGACATCGGCGACGACGCCGTTGTGGAGACCCACATCGTCGATCACTTGACGGGCCCAGCGCGTTCCTCGCCCGTCGACATTGTAATGGATCGCGAGCTTGCGCTCCTCGGTCGTATGCATCTGCCCGACAACGACATCGTTGTCCCCGTCTCCGTCCATGTCGGCGGCCTGCAGCGTATGGGCGCCCGCGACAGAAGGCTGAATGACATGGCGGATCCAGCGGCCCGTCGGTCCGGCGAGGGGCTGGAACCAGGCGACGTCGTCAGTGTGCTCGGAACTTGAAGTCAGAATGTCGGCGCGGCCGTCCTGGTCAAGGTCGGTGACGAGCGCCTTGAATGCAGGATTGAACGGACCAAGCTCGTAGCTGCGCCATAGTGCTGGATCGCGTGCTGCCGCAGCGCCTGGATTCGACGCCCATACTCCGTGCAAGACGAGATCGACATCAGCATCGCCGTCAATATCACCGATTGCCGTTCCCTCTTCGCCAAGATTGAAGAAGAACAAGCCCACGCGGGTCCAGGAGTTGGGGCTTTCTTGGAAGAAAATCATCACTTCGCCAGGCGCCCGTACGACGATATCAACGAGGCCGTCCCCGTCGAAATCAGCCGCCTTGATGTCTTTGCCCCAGCTGCCGACTGCACCAATTTCCCGACGCTTCCAGCTGGGACCGTGGGTCGGGTTGCCATTCGGCCGCGGGTTCTCGAACCAGACGAGATTGACAGCATCGGGCCCATCGGCCGTGACGATGTCGGGATCACTGTCCCCATCGATGTCGGCAAGCACTCCGTCGGTGGTGAACTCGACGTGGGGCCTCGCGATTACGGTGTGAACCAGATCGGGCCACCGCCACCAAGACATCGCATCCTCGGGGAAGCCGCCAAGAACGAAATCTAGTCGACTGTCGCCGTCTATATCGCCAACAAGCTTTACGTCTCCTGAGTAGGGGGCAATCTCTTTGCGTTCAAAAACAAGACCCGACTGTAGAATTTCTTCGGGAGGTCCCTGTCCCCGAGCGGCCTCGCAACTTGCGAGGGTGTACCCGATCATCAGGACGGCGATCAGGCGGCCGAACATGCTAAATGTTGATTTCGCAGCGTGTGAACATTTCGTAGTCGGCCAGCAACCGCCCGACGAAATCTCCCCCCGACAAGTCCGACAGCGTCCGCCATTCATCTTGGTTCTCCAGGCGCTGCATCTGAGACGCATGCGCCGCCAGCGCTTCCCGCATTACGCCGATCACATCGTCAGGATAGGCGGGGCTATTGAGCGTGGACGACGCGATGGTATCAATCCAGACTGGATACTCGAATACCGTAACAGGGCGACCCTAAGCACGAAGCGCCGCGCGAACTGTTGCATTGACGGCGACATGATCGGAAGTCGGATCCTTTGCATAGTTCACGAAAACGCTCTGCGGCCGCCATGACTTGAGCATCGACACGACCGTAGTGTTATCTCATGAACGTGATGATTGGCCGCCCCGCCTGGAAGGCGTAAGAATGTAACACTTTCGGATGAAGCGCCCAGACGATGAACTGCTTCCATGGCTCCGGCTTCGCGTGTCGTCCGCAAGGTTTCAGGATGCCTAAGGTCGCGACGCGGCGCCGTCGGTGACAAAAACCAAACGGACCTTGGCACCCGAGGCAATCTTTTTGGCCGCAACGCCACCGCAACCCAGCATCTCATCATCCGGATGTGGCGCAACAATGACCGCCGGCGCTGACCAGTCGCCTACTTCAAACGGCTTAGGTCGCAGTCGCAATTTACTATCAAGCATGGTGCTGAAGGTCCGCCTAAAGGTCCACGTTGGTGCGCTTCCATCATCCGTTCGCTCGCGTTGTTGAACGCCGATCGCCCATGGTAACAACTCACGGGCGTTAACCTGTGTTTGTTGGGGGAAGACTTTATGAAAGTGGGTATCCTCGCGGGAGGATTTGAGACACGGCTGGCCGAGGAAACAGAGAGCCTGCACGCGTTCAAGCCGCAATGGACGGCCCGGCGCGGCGTCGCGCAGCGCTACGAGGCATTAGGCACTATTGGTCTCTTGCTTGAAGAGTTCGAGGGGGAGCGCTTCAGGCGCATCGCCCACGCGAAAAAAGCTGATCCGCGAATGCGAACTGGACGAGCACCTGGTCGCGCTCCCGTTCTGGCCAAAGCAGACTGAGCCGGGCTAAAGGGGGACGATATGGACATGATGTGCCTAGATGCGAATTCGGTGACCGAGCAGGCCTGCCGATCTTGCGGTGGAAGTGGCATTGAGACGTTTCTCGAGTTCGGTAAAACGCCATTGGCCGATCGCCTTCTCACCAGCAGCGACATCGGCGAACCAGAGCCCATTTTTCCGCTGCGCGTCGCGTTCTGCAAAGACTGCAGCCTCGTCCAGATCACCGAGACGGTGAATCCGATAATTCTTTTTGCGGATTCCTACCCATATTATTCTTCTTTCTCCCCTGCCCTCTTAAAGCATTCGCGTGCGAATGCGCTTGATCTGATCAACCGCCGCGGTCTTGGGCCGGAGAGCCTTGTCATCGAATTGGCGAGCAATGATGGTTATCTGCTGAAGAACTACGTCGAGGCGGGAATTCGGGTGCTCGGAATTGATCCGGCCGACGGACCTGCCGCCGCTGCCGAGAGGGTCGGCGTGCCCACGCGCTGTGCATTCTTCACCCGCGATCTCGCGGAAACGCTGCGCGCGCAAGGCATGCGCGCGGACATTATCCATGCCAATAACGTGCTCGCCCACGTGGCCGACACCAACGGATTTGTGGCAGGAATTGCCCGACTTCTCAAGGATGACGGTGTGGCGGTTATCGAGGCACCCTATGTCGAACCTTTGATCGAACATTGTGAGTTCGACACGATCTATCACGAGCATCTTTGCTATTTTTCAGTCACTGCACTGGATAAGCTCTTTCGCCGTCACGGGCTTTACCTCAATGAGGTCAAGCACCTTTCAATCCACGGCGGTTCACTGCGCCTTTATGTGGAACCGCGCGAGAACGTGGGGGCGACAGTAAAGGAACAGCTTGCCCATGAAGCCTCGCGCGGGATCGATGCGATCGGCTATTTCCGCGATTTCTCCACCAAGGTCGACGCGCTGAAGCGCGACCTTTCCACGCTCTTGCGCCGGTTAAAGTCGCAGGGTGCCACGATTGCCGCCTATGGAGCGGCAGCCAAGGGAGCAACGCTGATCAACACCGTCGGCATCGGGCGCGACCTCGTTGACTTCGTCGTGGATCGCAACGTCTATAAACACAGCAAATACATGCCCGGACAGCGCCTGCCGATCCGCTCGACTGAAGCGCTTCTCGAGGTGCAACCCGACTACGTCCTTCTCCTTGCTTGGAATTTCGTAGACGAAATTCTCGATCAACAGGCCGAGTATCGTGCACGCGGCGGAAAATTCATCCTCCCCGTGCCAACGCCGAGAATCATATGACAAAACAGGCGGACCGCGCGCAAATGGCTTGCCTGAAAGCCGATGGACCGACGCAGTCGACGGGTTCCATTCGAACCGATTGCTTGGTCTGCGGTCAGCGAAATCTGCTCAATTCGGTGCTATTCGAAGGGTTGCCCCTGCTCTGCAACGCACTTTGTGCGGACCCGGCATCGGCGCGCGCGGCACAGACCGGCAGATTTGCGACTACCTTCTGCCTCGGCTGCACGCACGTCTTCAACGCCTCATTCGAGGAAAATCGCATCGGTTATACGCAAAGCTACGAGAATTCGCTTCATTTCTCCCCCCGTTTCGTGGCGTTTGTTGAAACGCTGGCCGAGCGCCTGAGCAGGACCTACGCGCTCTCGGGAAAGACGATCGTCGATATTGGATGCGGCAAGGGGGATTTCCTGAAGCGGCTAAGCTTGATCAGCGGTGCGCAGGGAATCGGTTTCGACAAGAGCTTCGAGGACAATCGGGGGGAGCCGGTCCCTGGCGTACGATTTATCAATGACTGGTTCGGCGATTCCTACGCGGATCTGCGTCCTGACCTGGTGGTATGCCGCCAGGTTCTCGAACATATCGCCGAGCCGGTGAAATTCCTGCGCGCCCTTCGCGCCCATCCGGGCATCGGACCGGAGACGGTGTTCTTCTTTGAAGTCCCGAATGTCCTTTACACGCTCCGAGATATGGGAATCTGGGACATCATTTATGAGCACGCCTCCTATTTCACGCCCGCTTCGCTGAACGCGGCGTTCGAGACGGCTGGCTTTCGAGTGCTGGATGCAGGGACGTCTTTCGGCGACCAGTATCTTTACATTGAGGCGCGGCCGGCTGCCCCCAAGAACGCTACTTCCGTTGACAGCCGCGAGATCGAAATGCTCGTCCGCGATTTCGAGCGCGCCTATCGCGACAAGATCGAGCGATTGGGTGGTTACATCGCGAGGCGCAATCCCCAGCAGACCGTCGTCTGGGGAGGGGGATCGAAGGGCATTACATTCGTCAACGTGGTGCCAGGCGCCGATCGGATCCGCGCGATCATCGACGTGAATCCGCACAAGCAAGGTCGCTTTGCCCCAGGAACCGCCACTCCGGTCCTTGCTCCGGAGGAGTTGCGCGGCCAGCCAGTCGAAACGATCATCGTCATGAACCCGCTCTACCGCGAGGAGATCACCAGTCTCGTAGCGGAGCTCGGCTTCACACCGGAGATTGCGGTAGCATGAAAGTTCAATTCAACCGCAGCGGCACGAAAGCGCAGGATTGGTAGGGGATACTCCCACCAAGGGGTCATCGGACTTTCTCGCCTCGTTTAGCCCGACAATCTGGCAGAGAGGCGCTCACCTTGATTGCCGCGGGCACCTCGTTTGCCCTTGAATATCAGCCGGCACGGAAGGGGTAGCTCCCGCTTCTTGATCGCCTGCGCGAATGGGCGTGTGGGACGCGGGATGGTCCATCGGCAATCGTGCTGCACCAAACTGGCCCCGAGTGCGTAAGACATACGTCGTTTGGCGACGTTTACGTTCCCACGCTCCGGCGTAAGGTTTGGCAAGATGCACTCGAACGAATTCGAATCCCGGCAACGCGCCCGCAGCGATCACGTCAGGATATCAGCCTTAACACCGCCTAATTTGATTGCGCTACAAAGAGGATTTCCAGAGGAGCTGCCTATGACCAATAAGAACTGGATGCAGCCACCCTTCCTCGCTAACCACAGCATCCTCAGCCATGCGTGCTTGTGGGTGGTAGAATAGAATGACGAGCAAGCATGCGAACCGCCATCTGTGTCCCGCGCCGACTCTGCGTTCGCGAGATTCCAGCTCGATAAACGATAGCCGGAGAGAGATCTACGGCTCTCCTTTTTATTCACGTAGACCAGGCCAGATCGCTAGCGGCGCAGCCGTGAGACGAAGACGGGAAGCCTTGACTGCGCGATCGAAAGTCGCAGTTCCGTCCTCCAATGGGCAAAGAGACATGCGATGACATCGATCGGCGCGAAGATTGTCAGCGGCGCAGCTTGGACAGCAGTAGAAACATGGGGGCGGCAAGCAGCCATGTTTGCCGTTTTTGTCGTATTGGCCAGGCACCTCGGACCTGAAGCATTCGGCCTCGCCGCCCTCTCCATGGTTGTACCCGTCGTTCTTGCTATTCCGGTCACGACCGGAATACCGGAGGCACTCATTCAGCACCCTAAAATTGAGTCCTTACACTTTGACTCGGCCTTCTGGCTTCTCGCCGCGAGCGGCGCGGTGATTAGCGGGCTCATCTGGATGTCTGCCGGTTTGATTGCTGCAGCGTTCGGACAGCCCATTCTCGAAGATCTCATCCGCTGGAGCAGCGTGGTCGTCGTAATTCAGGCCCTCTCGTCGGTACCTGCGGCTGTGTTGAAGCGCCAACTCGAGTTCCGCTTGTTCGCGTTGCGTACACTTGCCGGCACCGTCGTCGGCGGCACACTCGGCATCGTCTTGGTAATAGCCGGTTTCGGCGTATGGAGCATGATTTGGATGCACCTTGCAAAAGCGGCTGTGGAAACCGCTGTCCTTCTCGTTGGCAGTTCTTGGCGGCCCCGTCTGACCTTCTCCTATGCAAAGGTTCGTGACCTATTAGGATTTGGCGGCCCGCTTATCGTCCAGACTTTTTGGAGTTTTTTGAATGAGGAAATTCCAAAGGTCCTACTCGGCACGTTCCTCGGCCCCCACGCGGTCGGAGTCTATGCTCTCGCCCGTCGTCCGCTCGACCTTCTGGTGCAAGTATTCCTCAGTCCGCTGATGGCTGTCACTATGCCCACCGTGGCACGGATTCAAGATCAGCCCGAAAAGATCGACCGTTTCTTCAACACGACCGTCCGCATCGCCGGGATAGCGGGGTTTCCTGCATTCATCGGATTTGCCGCGATCGCACCGATCGCTGTTCCCTTTATCTTCGGCCCGCAATGGGCCAGCGGAGTCGTCGCTGTCCAGATTCTCATGCTGCTGGGCCTGCAACGCACGATTGACAGCCTCTGCGCGTTTACGATCCTTGCAATGGGTCACTCCAGGTTGATCCTGAAGTTGAATATAGCCTACTCTGTTGTCGCAACCATGCTGTTGTCCGTCACTGCGCAGATCAGCCTTGAGATGACGATGGTGGCGCTCGTAGCCTGCGGCCTGGTCCTCCTACCAATCTTCCTCTTCTACGCTCAGCGCATCGCGCGTATCGACGTGCTGAGACCCCTTGAGATCTTCCCACGACTGGCTCTCGCCGCCCTCCTGATGTTCGGCGCCGTCAGCGCGTGGCTAAGCAGCGCGCCGGAGCACGCCGCGCAGGAGACGCTTCTTATTAGCGCAATTGGCCTTGGAGCCGCTGTCTATTGTACGGCTGTCTTCGTGCTGGTGCGCTCTGACCTGTTCAATGCGCGAGACTTGTTCCTCAGGCTTCGCGGCTAGTTTGGTGTCGGGCTCGACCTGTAGAAGAACCCGGGGAAATAGGAGCCCTTCCTGAGCTTGGGGATGCGCAGTTCGACGGTGCCGGCGCGCGTCTACCAGTCGCGCTCGCGATAGCCGTTGCGCTGGGCCGTGCGCAACGGGTTCTTCTCGCCACAGCCGGCGCCGGTACCGGCCCCAACTTCCAGCTTCATCAGCCGCTCGGCGGCAAAGCCAAGCATCTCGCGCAAGAGATCGGAATCCGGAGTCTTCTCCACGAGCGCGCGCAGGTTCTGTTGATGACCACCGCAAAGCCGCTCGCTCACTACAGCGCTATCGAGGGCGCGCTCGCGAGCGGCTTCGCTACCGCCGAGCTACACCACCTGTGGGGACGCGACCGTGACCAGTACCTCTTCATCGAGGCAAGCCTCCCCAAACCGGGAAGCCCGCTTGGTCTTTCAAGACCTGGAAGGATTGATACGTTGGTCCGCCGCTTCGACCAAACCTATCGCGACAAAGTCGCCCTGGTGGCGCGATTGCCCATTACCTTGTCTGGGGTGCGGGATCAAAGGGTATCACTTTCGTCAACGTCGTTCCCGAGGGCGCGCGGACACAAGCAAGGGCGCTTTGCTCCAGGTACAGGCACGCCTGTGGTTGGGCGGGAGAGCCAGCGCGGCAGACCCTTCGGTCGATCATCGTGGAACCCGCTTTATCGGGACGGAGTTGCCCAGGCGGCGAATAAGCTTGGTCTCGCGCCGGATATCATCATTGCATGAGCCGGCGACCCACCCTTTGCGGCTGACGGACTGACTTTACTACTCCATCGACGTCGATCCGTTGCAGGTTGACCGGCCTCAGCCAGCAATGTCGCGTATAGTCGGTCGACCGACGCATAAACTGTGTCCAATTAAGTGGTGTTCTGAACAGCGCCCGCCAAAGGGACAGGGAGTTAAGGCCGATCAGAAAGCGAGACCGGATGAGTTGGCCGCGCCTGTCCACCGCTGCATAGGTTACGAACCCGTGAAACGCAGCGCCGAATCTCTTCAGCACAGCATCAACCTGCACGTCATAAGGCTCGTTGGCGGCGAAACCTTGAAGCGACTTTGTTGTCCCGACCGGCCGCGTGTGTCTTACAACAACATCGTCAACTATGGCGTACCGCAGCCATGGTGAATCGGTCAGACGGGTCCACAGCAAATCAATGCCAGTCTCGTAGCCAAGCCCGAATAGGCTCCGGGCCGCGGCAAGATATTTCGCGCTGAACACCGGACACATCATTTCCACGGTATTCGTGTACCGAAGAACGTAGTGCTTCCTGTTGGTCAGCGTCGCGGCATAGGAGAAATGGCTGTCCCACGCCAATGCGGGCTGAAACAGATCGAGATTGTACTGACGTCCAATCCCAAACAGACGGTTCAACTCATGCGCCGTCGTCTCTATATCATCGTCGATCAGCGCTATGTATTCATACTGTGTCAGAATTTCCGGATAGTCCTCGAACAGGGAATGATAGCCCGCTATCTTCCGGCCCGGAAGAAATATGTTGAACCCCTCCGCCCCGCCGGGTGCACCTGCCTGGTAGGCAGCGACGAGAAGATCGAACTCTGCCTCGCCGGTTCGTTGCGCCCAGCCGGCATGCAGCGATCCACGCCCTGCCCGTACGATCACAAGGTTCTTCCTGCCGGTGCCGGCCGGCAGTCCCGATCCAGGCGAACCCTCTGAGCCGTTTGGTTTAGCGCGTCGCACGGTCGATCAGTCAGTTATCGGACTTCTGAAGGCGAACGCTGGGAGATTCCCCAAATAGCCCTCCTAGACGCCGGATCGACCTCCCAATCGATTGGCGCAGGTTTGGCGAGACGGCGCCGACTAGTTCCAGCGCATAGCAACCAACCCGGAGTGGATGCAGCGCCCACACCGTGAGATAAGGCAATGTCGTATGCAGCGGCGCGACACTTCTGCCTTTCCAGGCGATTTCCAGTTGATGAGATAGCAGGCTCAGATGTTCGAAGCACCGGTGGTTCTTGACGCCGGGATTGGTCCACTTGCTGCGCGTCATCTTGTCCGCAAGTTTCGTCGAGCGCCCGGCATGGTCCCGGTTGTAGAGCGTCATCCCTGGAACGTCGACTAATGTGCCCAGCACCGCTAATTCAACCAGAAGAGCGCGGTCAGACATATAGTATTTTCGGTGAAGCGACGTTTTCGCCAGGGCCGCACGGCGCATGATGCCAAACATCGCATTATCCGACCCGCCCGCCGCTACTAGCATTCGAAACCGGCGGCCGGGTGTTATCCCTGTCATGTCGGGGAACGTCGTGGCATACACGGAAACATTCGGCTCGCCGCTGGCAGGCCTAGGAATGACGTTGCTGTTTGCGTCCACATATTCGAGCTTGCCATAAGCAACAACCGCTTCCGGATCCGCGACCAGTGCTTTCACACCAAGCCTGACGAAATTGGGACTTATGAAATCGTCATGCGCGCACCACTTGAAGAACTCTCCCCGCGCCAGCTCGAAAGTCAGATTGTAGTTACCCGACGCGCCCAAATTCCTTTCATTCCGGACATAGCGGATTCGTTGGTCGTCAGCGGCGAAGTCGAGACAGATTTCAGCCGTACGGTCGGTTGATGCATTGTCAGCTATAATCAGCTCGAAATCATCGAAGTCCTGCTCGAGGATCGACCGGATCGCCTCGGAGACGAAATTCTCGCCGTTGTAGACCGGCATACCAAGGGACACTTGCGGTGACTTAGGATGTTCCATTTCGGGTTCTTCTTTGACGAGAGAGCGCAATCAGACCGCGACGACTTCCGGTCGAAGGTCCAGCGCAATCAAGGATTGCGTCACTTCATTCAGGTATATCGGGTTCATGACGATGACGAGATCAGGGGGAGCGTCCAACAAGTCGCTTGGCGCGATGACCGGGTGACCGGTCCCGGGCGTAAACTTGCCTTGCTTATAGGGGTTGATGTCGACTGCTGCCCAGACTTCGTCGCCAAGCTGCAAGGTCGTCAGGAACGACACTGCCTTGGAGCCGCCGCCCCACAGGACGACCCGCCGGCCGGCGGCGTGCGCGGCGCGAATGCGCTCCTGCCAGGCATTCTGAGCGGCTCGCACGCGGGCGGGAAAGGTTTCCGCCAAACGGTGCATCACTTCCAGATCGTGCTCGAGCGGTAGTCTCGGCGTCGTCCGGCCGGCCGACGGCCGGGCGTACTGAACGATGTACTGGTTGTCATAGACGAGCTCCAGATCGGTAACGTCGAAACCTTCCTGGCGAAACAGGCGTGCATGCGCACCAGGACTGAAATAGGAGCAATGCTCGTAGTAAATGTCCCAGAACGCGCTCTCCACGAGCACACGTTTTGCATCAGGCGTCTCGAAGACCGCCCAATCCTGGGTCCTTTTGCCGATCATCTTGCGGATCAGCCGCACGAAGCTCGACACCGAGCTCACGTGTTCGAGTGTGTGGCGGCAGAGGACCGTATCCGCCTGGAGATGCTGGTAGTCCGGTCCGAAATAGTCGACGATGATCTTGACGTCGCCGTACTCATCATTGCGGCCTTTGTCGGCTCGATAGGCTGGATCAATACCGAGCCCGGTGGCGCCGCCCGATATGCAAAGTTCGCGGAGAAATTCACCCTTGCCGCAGCCGATCTCCAACACGTGCTTGCCGGCTATCGCACATTTTTGTGCGATCTCGCGTGCAAGTCCCTTCGCGAAACCGTTGAAGGTGCTGGAAAAATGCTGGGATTCCTCGAAATTGGTCGAGTACCCCATGATCGTTTCGTCAAAGGCCCTGTTGAATATGAATCCGCATGCCTCACAGAATGCGAGGTCAAGATCGCGGCGGGGAAAGGCGTGCGCTTCTTGGGCCGAGTTCAGCAGGACGCAACTATGCACCGGGATGGATTCAACCCGGTAGATTGACCGGCTGACTGGCGCTGAGCAGCACGGGCACGCGGCCGGTCCAAGCGCTTTTTTGTTGCTTGCCATGTGAAGGTCAAATGAGTTCATTGTAGAATTGGCTCGACAAGAGAACCGGTGATGTCGCGCGTCGAGCTTTCGGCTCCGAAGAGTTCATTGTACTCGGTTGCGCGAGCGAGTTGGACAGACTGGGCCAGACCAAAGGCGTCGAGTATCGCCAGGTCGAACCTTTCCTCGGAGAACCGGGTCGCGTTCATGCGACAGGCGTGCGGCGTAATGGACACCGCATTTTTCTCGAATAGATCAATCGCCCCAGCTACGGAATCGACGGTTTGACGGTCGAAGAGCACACCTGTCGGATGGGCGCTCTCACCAAGCGGCCGGACAATGTCGCGCGCGCCGCCGCGGCCGAAGGCGATCAATGGCGTGCCGCACGCCTGGGCCTCGGCAAGCGTTATCCCGAAATCCTCGCATCCAGCGAACACCATAGCACGAGCATTGGCGATTTTTTCGATGTATTCATGCCGCGGCAGATAGCCGGTGAAGACTATGTTGGGGCCGGCAAGCGACCGAAGATGCTTGGATTGTACTTCGTCGCCGACAACAACCAGGCGACGCGACGGCGTTTTGCTGAACGCCTCGATTATCAGATCCGTACGTTTATACGGGGCGTGGAACGCGGCCGTGACGTAATAATCATCCTTGTTGGCGACGAGATCAAGATCCTCGATGGCGACGGGCGGATGGACTACCCGCGCGTCGCGGCCGTAAATCCGCTCGATTCGAGAGCGGACATAATTCGAGTTCGCCAGCATCAGATCAGGACCGTGCGCCGTTCTTGTGTCCCAGCTACGCAGCCTGTGAAGCATGTAGCGAAAGGCAAGACCTTTCGGGCCAAATCCCAAGCGGGCTTGCTGCAAATAGGAGAATTGTTCGTCCCACGCATATCGCACCGGACTGTGCACATAGCACAAATGTAGTTGGTCCGGTCGGGTCAGAACGCCTCGAGAGAATGCGGCCGAAGAGGAAATTACCGCGTCGTAGCTCGTGACATCAAATTGCTCGATCATAAACGGACAGAGAAAGAACAGTGACCTGTAGTACTTTTCCACGAACGGAAGTCGATTCATGCCGGAGACGTGGAAAATTACGCCTGGAAAATACTCTTCCTTGATCTCCTTCGGGAGAAAATCAAACAGGGTAAAGACCTCGGCTCTCGGGAAAATCTTGCAGATCCGGGCAAGGACCTGCTCCCCTCCGCGAAAGTTCGGGCACCAATCATGCACGACGGCGATGCGCGCATTGCGGTCGAGGCCGGCAAACGGCGTCTTGCTGATGGATCGCAAATGTTTGGCATCTCGGCCCACCATGGTGGTTGCTTTCGGCTGTCGCACATGGCGCATGCATTGCCTCCCGAAATGTTGGCACCTTTTTCCGGAATTCTTGTTGCCCGGATGTCCAACGACTGTGTGTCGTCCGCCGCGTCCAAACAAGCTGCCTATCGGGTTAAGCGCCGCACCCTCCCGAGGCTGGGTGTACTCCAACGAGGTACGCCTCCTACTTCGATGGACCTAAGCACGCATCAACGCTAACCTTATGCGCAGGCTGTATCGGCGCGACGGGCGGATTAGGATCAAAGCGCGCTCACTTCGCAAACTGTGGTCGCGCCGTATCTGTAATCCATTGCCCGCGAGGAGAGTTGATCGTCGATGAAAGTGGTCGTGATCGTCGCAACGTTTGGTCGCAAGGAACAAGTGGCTCGGCTTCTCGCCCAGCTTGAGCGACAGACCCTGCTGCCTGATGCCGTGATACTCTCGGCTCCCGACGCCGACCATATTCCCAGCAACTCGGTTTGCCGGTTTCCTGTATCGCGCGTATTCGGAAAGACCGGCTTGCCGGCGCAGCGCAACATCGCCCTCGACGTCGCAGGCGACCGTTTCGACATAATCACCTTTTTCGACGACGATTTCATTCCGGCGGACGACTATCTCGAAGGCGTATCGAAGGCATTCACGCAGCAGCCCGACTGGGCAGTGGTGACGGGACACGTGCTGAAGGACGGCGCGACAACCGCAGGGCTCACATGGGACGAGGGTATCCAGGCGCTTCGCGAAGCCGGCCCTGCGACTGAAGCGCGTGGGGTGGATCAACTCAGCGCCTATGGCTGCAACATGTCGATCAGGGCCGCATTCATCGACGGCCTGCGCTTCGACGAACGGCTTCCGCTCTATGGCTGGCAGGAAGACGTTGATTTCACCAGCCAGCTGAGAGCCAGAGGGCGGGTCGTCCGTTTGCCGTCGATCCGCGGGGTTCACCTCGGCGTCAAGAGCGGTCGCGTAAACGGCATTCGTTTCGGCTATTCCCAGGTGGCGAATCCGATCTACCTCGCCCGCAAAGGCACCGTTCCATCGACTTTCGCACTTAGATTGATGGGCAAAAATCTGCTCGCCAATCTCGCGCGCAGCCTCTGGCCGGAATCTTACGTCGACCGGCGAGGGCGTCTGCGCGGCAATCTCCTGGCCCTTTCACATGTCGCAAGGGGCCGCGTGGAGCCCGAGTATATTCTAAAGATCTAGTGCAGAGGTAAGAGATGCTCCAGGAACTGCCCTTTTCAGTCGACAGCGGCGCTCGTTCAAATCATCGAGTTCGGCGCCTGGGCAAGCTGTCCGCTCGGCGCGAAGGTTGGCGCATTCTCCACGTCATGGTGTATGCGGGGATGTCCCTGGCCTGCATGCTGGGTGCCTCGGCTGCAAACGCCGACGAGTATGTGCTCGGCCCGCAGGACAAGCTCCGCGTCAAGGTCTACGAATGGCGTGCGTCGCGCGACAAGCTTTTTGGCTGGGATGCTCTCAACGACGAGTACACGGTCGGTCCCAACGGATCCGTTTCGCTACCGCTGGTCGGCGAAATCAAGGCTGCCGGACTCACCACCGGTGAGATCGCGAACTCGATCGGCGACAGCCTCATGAAAAGTATCGGCCTTGCCCGAAAACCGAATACGGCGGTGGAAATCGTCCAGTTCCGACCGTTCTATGTAGTCGGCAAGGTGACGCAGTCGGGAGAATTCGCATACCGGCCTGGGTTGACCGTCTTGCAGGCATTGAGCATCGCGGGCGGACTGCGGACTCGAGAGGACAAGGACGCCAGGTTCGAGCGCGAAGTGATCCAGGGCCAAGGGGATGTGAGCCTGCTCAGACTGAACGAGGCCAGCCTCCTCGCTCGCAAGGCTCGACTCGAGGCGGAACTCTCGCATGCCAGCGACATTCAGTTTCCGGCCCAATTGACATCGCGCATTCAGGACGACGTCTTTGCCATGCTCTTGAAGCAGGAGCGCTTGATCTTCCAGGCGCGCAGCGAGGGATTGGACACTCAGGTCAAGGCGCTTCATGGTCTGCGTGAGTTCCTCGAGAAGGAACTTGCCTCACTGGAAGCGCAACTCGTTTTCCTCGACAAGCAAATCGGCTCGATCCAGAAAGAGTTGACAGCGGTTTCGGCGCTTGTCGCCAAAGGTCTTGCGGCGGCGCCGCGCGAATTTTCTCTAGAGCGGTCCCTTGCCCAGGCGCAGAGCGAGCGATTGTCGGCGGAAACCAGTCTGCTGCGCGGGCGTCAGGAAATCAGCAAAACTGACATATCAATTCTCGAGCTCCAGGATGGGCGAAAAAATGAGGTGACGATCGACCTGCGTCAAACGCAAGCTGAGCTCGATGCTCTCGAAAGCAAGACAGAGACGGCAAGGCGGCTCTTGTACGAGTCTGCGGTATCTGCCCCGAGCCTTCTTGCCCGCCGAGCCGACGCGGAACTGGCTGCGCCGATCTACACGATTTTCCGGCCGTCGGCCGATGGTGCGACAGTGCAAATCCAAGCCAACGAAACGAGCGCCGTCGAGCCCGGCGACACGATCAAGGTTGAAATACCACTGGCGACGGATGAAGCGGGCGCGATGGACCTGACATCGACCGAGCGGCACGAGGCGCCGGGAATAGAACTCAAGGCAGAAACCGCCGGCGATACTGTAGGCACTCCGCAGTAATCCGGCGGATTCTGCTAGACGCGGCCGGGAACCGTGCCGACCTGAGATTGAATCACGTCTTCTCTGGAATCGCGCGAATGCTGGAGCGTCCTTGCAGGGGCTCCAACAGCGCTGTCGTCAGGCAAGCGCCGGCTGACAAGAACGACGGCGAGAGGAATCAGGAATACGATACCCGGGTCGGCGCTGCCGCTTGACAGGGATGCGGCCACGAGCGCCGCCAAGGCGCAAGCGCGAACACTCGATGCGATCGCGTCGACCTCGGGATCGATGCGACCGCGGCTACCCCGCAGCCCGCGCACCAGCATTGCCAACAGAACTGCCATCATCGCGGTGCCGAACAGTCCCAACTGGGATAGCAGAGCGATCGGCCAACTCGAGGCGCGCGAGCTTCCTAACCCGACCCCCAGTCCACCTGTATCGAAGAAAGACTGCAGGCTCTTGTAGTTCCAGTAGCTGCGCTCCTGGCCGGAGGCTGACGTGAGTTTATTGACGACCGTGGTGTCGAAAAGCTGCAAGACCGGATCGAAGAAATGCGGATAGAACAGACCAGCTGCCATCGCGGAGAGGAGCAAGGGCGGCAGCAACGCGATAAGCAGTGCCTCGGCCGACCTCAGCCGACCTGAAGCGAGCGACTTCACGATAGAAAAGACGACAGGCACGCTTACGATCGCAAGACCGACATAGGCGGTCGACGATGTCGACATCAGCAGCAGAACAAACAGGATCGCTCCCAACCCCAATGCGAATTTGGAACCGGTCTTGCGCCAATAGACATAGGAGAACGCCAGCCCTGCCAGCGATTCCGCGCCGAACGCCGATGCCTCTGAAAACGCGCCCGCGATCCGCCAAAACCCAGCTTCCGTGACCTGCGTCAGCATGGCGTAGTTGGCGGTACGGATCGGGGCAAGAATGTCGCCGGCACCGAGCACCTTGCCCAGCAAATCCAGGACGCCCATCAGCACGTGCAAGCTGAACCACAGGAAGAAGCCCCGCCTGATATCCGCTAACGTGCCGCTGCGCTGAAGCAGCAGACAGGCCGCCAGGAAGGTCAACCCGCCCAAAATAAAGTAACCCGCCTGAGAGATATTGGCAGACACCGGCGCCAAGGCCGCTTCGTAGACGCCCCTGCCCGTTCGTGACGCGACGAAGGCGCTCGTCTGCCCTGCAAAGAGCCTCGGAAACAACACCGCCCCGATGCAGACATAGATCATCAGCGCGCAGACGATCCATGCGGCACCTATACGAACGAAGACCGCTCCTATGTCCCTCCAGATTCCCCGTCGAGCCAGTGCGGCTAGTATCACGAGCATATCAAAGACGGTAAAGATAAGCGGCGATGAACCGCCAAGCGAGGTTATTGTCCCGATTGACGTCGCACCAAACGCCAGAGAGGCAATCAGCGCAGTGATCATCGACCAGCGCATATAGACGACGACGGCCAGGATCCCCGTGCAAATCAGTGCCCCAACGACGGAAACCTGCATTTCACACTCCGACGATCAATGATCCAGACCCTGACTGCCGCCGGAACCGCCGAGCGAAATGGTTGGCTTCACAAAAACGAGCGACTCTGATTTCCTTGGGATAAGGTTGGTTTCTCGCAGCGTAGATTGACCCAGGGAGGAGGTCGCCGTGTTGCTTGCCATGGTCGGCGTTGCCGGTCTTGCCCTGGCAATAGGGCTTACGCTGCGCGCGCCGGCGCTGATCGTGGCGACGTTGGTGGTGATCGTCGGCAGCATCGCTGTAGGCAGTTTTCTTCACCTGTCTGTTCCAAACACCATCCGCTCGACGTTTTATCTTGTAGTCGTCACCCAAATTGCCTACCTGGTCGGCCTTGCAATTGCTGTGCTGCGGCATCGCCCAAGGCGACGATAGAGTGGGCGACGATCCCTTGTGAGCGACGATCGCTTGAGGCCGTTTCTGCCGCGCCCGCTGACATAGCCTAGCCAAGGTCAGGAGGTCTGATCGAACTTCATCATGGCCGGTATCGTCCGCATCAGGATCGAAAGATCGCGGCGTAGAGACCATGTCCGAACGTACTGCGTGTCCAGCAATACGCGATGCGAATACTCGGTCGTGTTTCTCCCGTTTATCTGCCAGAGGCCGGTCAGTCCTGGCCGCGTCTTCAAATATTCGTGCGATGCGGCGCCATAGCGTTGCAATTCGTCGGCAACGACAGGACGCGGGCCGACGCAACTCATGTCGCCCCGCAAGACGTTGAACAACTGCGGCAACTCATCCAGGCTCGATTTGCGAAGCATCTTTCCGAAAAACAGGATACGCGGATCGCAGCTCAGCTTCTGATTGGCCGCCCATTCCTGGGCGGCTTGTGGGTTGCAACGCAGATGCTGTTCGAGCACCTCCTCGGCATTCGGCACCATGGTGCGGAACTTGTAGCAGTCGAAGGCCTTTCCATCGAATCCAATGCGCCGGTGAGCGAACAGCACCGGACCGCCTGTGGTCGCCTTGATCAGAAGCGGGATCAGAACCAGGATCGGACCGGCCAGGATGAGCGCTGTCGAGGCTACTATCAGATCCAGCAGCCTCTTGGCCCAACCGCCGAGCGGCTGTCGGCTTTCGCTCCGCGCATCGTCGTCAAGACTTGCGGTGCACAAATCCGGCTCCAACGGAACGGCGCCATGGTCATGGCTTGCGTTGAGTTGAGGCGAAAGGTCTGGCGTATTCGATCTCGCGGCCGCGTCGCTGTCATGCCCAAGAAGCGAAGTCGCTGCGGGTCTGGCGCCGGCCAGTATGGCCCAGCCCTCAATAGCCAGCTCTTCGCACTGCCGCAGGTTACTTTCGATCACGTTGGACATTTCCGCTTGCGCTCGATCTTTTCGTTTGCATTTTGGCGACTACGGATGATCTCCGGCAAGCAGGGAAAAGGTGGTAGATCGGGGGTGATTGGCAGCGTGGGCTACCCCTTAGTTGCTAGGCCGGGTACGGACGAATGGCTGCTCGGTTCAATACCTGGCACGATATCGGAATTCGATTGTCCGACTCGCGACGCCCTGAACGGGCGCGGATTCCCCTTTGACCGGCAAGTGTCGAATTGACGGGGCGGTGTCGAGACTTGCCGGTCCCCAAAGCGCGTCGCATTTGAACGGATTCATGCGACGCGCTTTAAGTTCTTGTCTTGATGCGTGTCGTCATCGCAAACCGCTGCGCACCTTCGGTTCAAGCCCAAGGGCATGCTTTTGCGCGACATGCGTTAGCTCGACGCCGCCGCGAGGAGGACAGGGTGTCAGCGCGGCGCTTGACCTGCGCGCTTCCGGTAACGCCGAGCCGAAACAGTGCGAACACGGGTCATCAACACGCCAAGGACGGAGGAATTGGTGTTTTTGAGTGACTGCGTCAGGTCTTCCAGCTGATCAAGCGACGTCACGCCCCACTGCGCCACCACAATCACCCCATCGAGAAGCGGGCAGAGAGCAAGCCCTTCGGCTCCGGAGCTAAACGGTGGGAGTTCAACAATGACGATACTGTAACTGCCAACTTCGCTCAGCAATTTCTCCATATTATCGGGAACAAGCAAATTCGCCGAATTCGACGCATCGTTCTTCAAGTAATAAAACGATGTCTCTTCAATGAATCGGATTTGCTTGCCGATGTCTTTGGGGCTGGCGGAGTCCCGATCGATCACGTTGAAATCGGAGGAAAAGAGACGTTCGTTGGCCAGTGCCGACTTATCGTCGGCGTTGATCACGAGGGTCGCTGTGCCCGCCCCCCCACACAAGGCCGCCAGATTGCTTACAATGGTGCTCTTGCCGTCGCCGGGGGACACGGATGTAATTCCGATGCGACGCCTTGAAGAGTTGGCCCCGGCCAGGCCCATGATCGCCTTGACACGCCTGAGGCTGCCGCTGAAGGAAGAGTCCGGGTTCCTGAGCACCTCGTCAAGCCGGCCAAAACCACCCCGCCTGAAGCTGACCGGCGGCAATTCTCCAATACAGGCCAGGCCCAGTTCGCGACGGATCTGGCGCGGGGTCCTGACGTTCCGATCGAGCCCGCGTCGCGCGACGGCGAACCCGATGCCAGCCACCATGCCGGCAAGTGCGCCAAAGGCGAGGATCAGCGTCTTGCGCGGCCGACTTGCCTTCTTGGGGCTCGTCGCTGACGTGATGACGCGAGCATCGGCGATCAGATAAGGCTGTTGATCGACCGAGTTTGTATATGCCGCGAGCAGGCTTTCATACATCTTTCGATAAGTGTCGGCGGTAACCTCCAACTGCTCCAGCGTAATCTGGTGTGTTGGCTGTCCTTCGCTGTGTGCGAGGTCCTGTCCGGCGACGGACGTCTCGTCCTGACCGATGCTGTAGTCGTGTTTTGCGCGAAACTCCTGGGCGACCCAGGTCGCCCGGTTCATCTGATCACCGACCTCCCGCATCCGCCTTTCCAACCATGCGATGCCCTCGCTGGCCGTTGCTGTTGTCGTCTGCACTTGCTCGCGCACGAACGCTTCCGCGGTGGCGTTCGCGATGCGTGCCGCCAACGCCGGATCCTGAGACTCAAATGTAATGTCCATTGCATAGGAGACACCGACACGCTGGACATCCAGGCCATCGCTGAACATCTCCACCGCGTGACGCCGACGCTCGGATTCCAGCTGCGGGCTGTTCGCCTCCATTCGATCCGGCCAGGGAAGCACGCGATGGAAGAAATCCGTCAGCGCAGCATTGCCGGCATGGAATCCGCCGGCATCGACGATGCTCATCCAGGCTCTGCGAAACCTCTCGCCTATGGTCGGACCGTCCAGATCCCTGAAGGTTGAATTGTCCATGAGTCCAAGGTCATCGATCACCATCATCGCGATCTTCTGGGAGCGCAGAACTGCAAGTTGGCTCTCGACCTGAGCGGTATCGAGCGACAGGTTCACTTCGGCGGGTTGCTGCTGAAGGTTTTTGGGTATCTTCGGTTCGATCAGGATCTGGGTGCGCGCCGAATAAATCGGATCCGAGGTAGCAAAGTAGAACGTGGCGCAAACGATTCCGGCGACGACGAACGCCAGAATCGAGAAAAGATACTGCCGGGCAAACGAGACAACGTCAGCGAGACTGATAAAGTCCTGCGGTGCGTCCGCCCCGAGCCATGGCTTGTGAGCAATTGCCGCCGACGGCCGGTCTAGCATGGCTTCAATCCATATCTGCAACAAAAAGAGCGGCGAACTGCAACGGTCGAGCAGCATCGCCACCGATAGGCCCCGGTTCGAGCATGCAGCCGCGCCACTGTTACGATGACAACCGTTTAGCTCGATCGGCCCAACAGGTGGGCGCCAGGAAACATCTCGTTGAGCTTGTAGACGACCTCCGTCCTGTTCGTCGCCTTCAGCTTCTTCATGATGTTGCGGATATGGACCTTGACCGTGCTCTCGCGGAGGTTGAGCTCGTGAGCGATTATCTTGTTCGCCTTGCCACGCCTGAGAGCCTGGACGACCTCTTCTTGCCGCTCGGTGAACACACTCGCCATGGGCCTTGCCATATCGACTGTTGTGTCGATTGCCTTGTGCTGGGCAAGCACGCTGCTTGCAGGCACAAATGTGCCACCGGCAAGGACAAGATTCACGGCTTCAACACAGATCTCGAAACGGATCGATGAAGGGATGTAGGCTTTTGCGCCATAATTCAACGCCTTCAGAATCTGCTCCAGATCGTCGGTATCGGCCAAAATCAACACTGGAATCGGATGGGCCTCATTGACGAGATCGGCGATTTCGCTGCCGGTCCTTGCATCTGTCACCTTTCGGCTGCCGACGTTCAGCAGAATGGCCGATATCGACAGTGTATTCTCTTGATGCCGCCACTCTTCGATCGAGCCGAACGACAGGATTTCCTTGCCGATGCCGTAGGCGGTCAGGCATTGCGCCAGACATTGCCGGTCAAGCACTCGCTCGTCCAGCAGAGCCAGGCAGGATTCGGTCAAGCCATGCCTATGAAGATGTATTCCATTCCCGGCCTTGTGCGATACGAATTCCAGTGCACCGGGTGATTTGCTATCCAGTTGAATTGTCGGAACCATGAACTTACTCCCCAAACTCTACCCAACGTTTCGAGACCAGCACGAGAGGTACTGCAGGCAAATACTATTTCCCGCGAACGATGCTCTGTTCGCGTCACCTTCACTATAACTTCGGGAATTCCCAAGCCCCAACTTGGATAGCACTACCCCGTCCATAATGTTTATCGCCTAAAAGCTGTGCCTTCACTAATTTAGGTTAATAAAACGTAAAAAATTTTTACCCCTTCACTTGGCCCTAGCAATTTGGTCTAGAGGGAGGGTAGCCAGAGAACACACCGACTGGAATCTGGGCCTCGCGTTGTTTGCCAGGCGCGACGGTCCGTCGGTAGAGACAGCCGGCGTCGCCGATGGCAGCGGATTCAAGGCGAGTCGCGCCGCCTTTGCACCGTGCGTCAAAACAAGTGTCAACCATCGATATACCTGTCATCGAACTCGGCAAACTTCGTTACGCCCTGCCGATCCAGCACGCGGACATGACCTTGGCGGAACTCCAGAAGCCCGCGTTCCCGCAATTCCCGCAGCATTCGATTGACATGGACCGGCGTCAGGCCGAGCGCGTCCGCGAGGTCGTACTGGGTGAGAGGGCATGCAAAGCCGGTGCGGCTGGCGGCGCCGACGCGCTCCAGTCGCGCTCTCAGCTCGAGCAGCAAGTGCGCGGTACGCGCCAGCGCGCTGCGTCGGCCTATATTGGTGAGGTGTTGGGCAACAAGCGCCCGCTGGCGCGCGAGCGTTTCAAGAAAAAGCGAGGCTATGTGGGGCGACTTCGCTGCTCCAAGAGCAAGCGTCTTGGCCGAGGCTTCCAGCACCGCAAGGTCGGTTTGAGCCACAAATGTCTGAAGAGCAGCGCCCGAGTACGTCTGTGGCAGGACAATGTCGCCCTTCAAGGCAAAGTCCAAGATCTGTCGCTGTCCACCGGCAAGGTCATGAGAAACGCAACCCCAGCCAGACTCGATTATGAAGACGCGATCGCCGTCCTCCCCCTGATTGACGATAGCGGTTTCCGCCGCATATCGCTTCGGCATGAAGCCCAGCGCCTTGATATACGCCTTATCGTCGCTTTTGACTGCGACTGACGTCGGACGGTTTTCATTCTCACTCGATGAAAGGCTTGTAGCATACGTCATTCGATACCCCGCCAATCCTCCCCCAGATACCTCCCTACGCAAAAACCTACTCCAGCTTTGACGTGTTGAGTACCCTGCACGGGCTACAACCATTGGCTGATGTTGCACTGCACTCTCACAAAAAAGCAAGGATCACGCCTGATCGAGCGCAGTAGGACCGGAATTCATCATAAAGTTCGACCGACTTTCTGCACCATCCATTCGAATGGCGAGGTCTCCGGCGGTCGGAAGCGCCTGGTTGCATCGTGCAACTTTCGTACACGCCACCCTTGCGGATTGCTTACGGCTTTCGGCGTGACTGGCTTGCCCCCCCGACAGCAAGGCCAGGCACTGTTGCTGACTTGCGGTCGCGCTGACGTTGTCGGGGGCGACCCGGCGATCGTTCAAAATCGGGCGGATCGTACCGCTACCCGATCCATGCAACTTTCTGATTTCACTCGCAGATAGCAACTCGGATTTGCCCCCGGATCGAGCAGCACCGGCACTCAGTTAAACCGCTGAGGTCAGATGCCTGATAAAACTGGCAGGCTGCTGGGCCCCGGCACGAGATTTCCTCATTGCCGTGACGAGATTTCTACGGGTAAGATCCTTCGTTCACACGCCGGCCAGTTCGGCTCGACGAGCAGCTTCGCTGCAGTGCCAGCGGCTGGAGCAGGCCGATTGACAGCCCCTCTTTCGAGCCAGACTGTCTCCGGGTTCAGCTGCGACACAGGGTTACGCCATTCGCGTTAGCTTAGAACCCCCTGATACCTCGCAATTGCGAAGAGACCGCTCGCCACCTACTCGGAAGAGATGTATTCGAGATTGTCGCCAGGCTCTGCCCTGGCTGTTGATGTGGTCGGCCCGCATCCCACTGCTCGCCACCCAAAGGCCGTGGGATTTCCTGCCTTCCTCTCGGAGACGCTAAACCGCCATTCGATCGCCTTTGGCTTCGGGTCTGGGGAACCCTCGCCTGATGGCGTTCTGTATCCGCTTTTCCAGCGACATGACCGCCATGCTCAAACCCAAAACACATAGCATGGACAGTACAAAGGCAATGGGCGTCGAAAATCCCAATGAAAATAACCACCAGACAACAACCATGCCAACCGAGTAATGATTCAAATATAGAGGATAGCTAATTCCCCCAATGTATCTCACAAAATTATGGCAGCCTGAAATCTTGTATTTAATAAATTCATTATACCTTATTCCTGCTGCCATTGCATACATGCACATCAACCACACGATCACGGCGGCGGTTTTATAGGCATAGCCGCGTTCGATCGAGACAAAAATCTCGGCGGTGCCCATACAGCCAAAAAACAACATCAATCGTATCTTCCCGGCATGCCCCATTTCGTTACGGCCATTGCCGCCGTTCCTGACGAGAAAGAGGATCATGCCTGTTGCGAAGAAAACGCCGTGCTGCAGCAGAAGCAGTTTGAAGGGGAACCGCGAAAGCACTGATATCGCTTCTTCCGGCCGAATGGACGGCGGCAGCAAGTGCAGCCCGGAAAGAATGAGAAGGTATACCGAACTCGAGAACCCTATTATTTTGGCCAGATCATAGAGTGATAAGCGAAACCTCGACAAGATTGACGCGGCCACGAGGACGTAGAATACGGCCTCGACGACGAGAGACCATACGACCCCGTCGATATAAGGGCCCTTGGGAGACAAGGTCACCGATCTGCCAAAATCCATCAGAAGACCGGAAAAATCCTCGCCATAAAGAGATCGTGCGGCCAGGCTGACGAGCGCGGACAGCCACAAGGCGGGCAAAATACGCGTAGCGCGCATGCGCGCAAAACGCAGCGCTTGCGATGCGCCGCCTTCGCCTGCGGCGCTCATGGCAATGACGAACCCGGAAATTACGAAAAAAACTTCGACCCCTACAGCACCCAAACCGGCAAACGCCGACAGAAAACCGAAGGCGACATCGCTTCCCTCGGCGACTGACGCCCTGCTCCAGGCGAATGTCGCGAAATGGTTCAGTAACACCAGGAGCGCTGCAAAAATGCGCAAGAAGTCCATGACGTGGTAGTGGACATTGCGTTCCATGAAATGTTTCCCAACCTTGCCAGAGGCCAAGGTCGAACATTATCGCGAAACGGTCAGTACACCTGCTACTACATTCGGATATAGCCGAATTGATTAGCCCTCGGACATGACTTTTCTCGTGGGCAGATCCACCGATCTGCTACGCCCGGATTGCTCGGCGCCTCAATAATGTTGAGCAGCGTTGCGTTTCGATCGCTGCCATTGACGAAGAATGCCAGGCGCGGCCTTGTAAGCGCATGGCTGTTGCTCACCGCCGTCCTGGCCGCGATCTGCAAGGAAGAACTGGTTGAGAAGGTGGAAGGCGGTGACGCGCTCACGGCTCCACCCGCCCTACTCCTAATTGGGTGTCGCCCACTTGTATGATGCCGTGCTAATGTTTTAGCCGGCTTGGGAGGTTCCAATCGACCTCATTGCGAATGTTTTCGCCGGCACGTGGGCTGCCGGCGTGCTTGCCGCCATCTGGTATGTCTGGAGGCGGCCCTCGCTGCCCATTGCCGAAAACAAGCAGGACCGCGATTTGCGGGAATGGCTGGACGGGCAGGTGTAGAGGGCCCGCCAGCACTGGGTTTTTTGACTGGCTACCGGGTCGCCGAGCGCGAAAGAGCGGCTTCTGCCTGATCGGCACTCAGGAATTCGTCGCGTTCGGCTATCCACAGATCCGCATAGTCGACATTCTGCCACTCGGCAAACCACGGACCGCCACTTGTATAGTGGACCGCCTTGGGTGTGCCATGCGCCGGCTTTTCGTTCCAACCTTCAAGCCAGTTCCACTCTACCGGCAGCGAGCC
The DNA here is from genome assembly GCF_000502375.1 of Mesorhizobium sp. L48C026A00. NCBI lineage: Bacteria > Pseudomonadati > Pseudomonadota > Alphaproteobacteria > Hyphomicrobiales > Phyllobacteriaceae > Mesorhizobium > Mesorhizobium sp. L48C026A00. Next base: position 128,678 of record NZ_AYWU01000009.1, read on the forward strand.
CAAATCCTCATCGGCGACCCACTGCATTCGGTGGAGGTAGGCGCCACTTTCGCGGTTCACGACCTCCGGCGTAAGCGATTTAACCGCAGGATGCGCGCAATTGAACAGCATCAGCGAGGACCAGTTTTTTCGAGGGTAGGATGTCTGGACAACGCCATCCATCTTGGTGGTGGCCTTCGGCGTGTAGTCGTGCTGGACACAATAGACCGCCTTGTTCGACTTCGTGTATTCCAGCAAACCTGCGACGTCACCGAGCCACAGGAAGTCGCAATCGCAGAACAAAGCCCAGCCCGTATAGTCGGCGAGAAAAGGCGTGAGAAACCGCGTATAAGTGAACTCTGTTGACGCGAGCGGATCTTTCTCCCTCCAATACAGTTCACGGGCACGCAGCTCGTCCTGCTTGATTGGAATGACGGAGACAGGCACCGAAGCGTTTTTGAGCAAAGAGTGCCGCGCCACGTCGTAGGCGATCGGCTCACGGCTGTCCCATCCAACGAATACCCTAAACGCATCAGTCATATTCAGTACCTTGGCTCCAATTTCAAAACGGGCACACACTAACTGTCTGGCAACAACTCGGCAACAATGGCGCGGAAATTAGCCAGGGCGATTTCTGAAACCCGCGGATTTGCCGTTCACCCCGGCCCGGCTTTCCTCGGCGCACCTCGACTTGCCACCCAACGCGACAAGCGCCCATTTCTGATAGGTGTAGCCGGCCGAATAAGCGGCGACCATCGCACCGGTCGAACCGTCCAGAAACCCCAGCCTGAAGACATAGCTGTTCATATAAGCCCAGACCGAGCGCAAAACCGCCTTGCTGATCGAGCTTTTTTTCCCCTCGGCAAGCATCCGCGCGGCGGACGCTTGCGCGTATCTGCCGATCTTGTCATGCGCGTCCGCCAGGTCGGCGATGGAGTCATGCTCCAGGGGGTGGGACAATCGCGAGACCTTGCCATTCACCACCACCTTCTCATGCACGGTGTCGTTGCTGAAGCGGCCGGACTGGCGACGGAAAAGCCTAAGCACCAGATCGGGCGACCAGCCGCCATGGCGGACAATACGCCCACAAAAACGCGATCGTCTTGGTATTTCGAAGCCGTCACAGCCTTTCGGGTTTGCGATTGCGGCCCTGATTTCCGCTGCCAGCGGCGGCTCGACCCATTCGTCGGCATCAAGCGAAAGGACCCAATCGCCTGTCGCCGCGGCGAGGGCGCGGTTTTTTTGCGCGCCGAAACCCGGCCAATCGAGGGTGATCAGCACCTTGGCCCCGAGCCCGCTAGCGATGTCCCTGGTCTGATCGGTGCTGTTATTGTCGAGGACGACGATTTCGTCGGCAAAATGTACCGAGCGAAGGCAACGTGCAATGCACGCTTCCTCATTGCGGCTGATTATGACGACTGAGAGCGCCGGCACGGTCAGACGGTTCCGGCATCAAAACTGCGACTGTTGTTCAAATGAAACTGTCCCCCGGCCGGTTGGCACTCCGGTGATCCTAACGGATTCAAAAAATATGTCGAAAATTATTTCAGGTCGAGATTTTCGTACAGCGCTATCATTCTCCTGATCATGACGTTGAAATCGTAGTGTTCGGCTGCCGCCCTGACCCTAGCCGCAGTCTCGGGCCGTGACGACAGCAGCAAGGCGCGGGCAAGCCCGGCGGCGAGGTGGTTTACGCTGGCTGCGTCGCAAACAAGCGTCGGCTCGAAGCGATCGACAAGCTCGCGCGCCCCACACCCGGTGCTGACGACGGCGGGCAAGCCGCTGGCCATGGCTTCGATCACCACTGTGCCGAATGGATCATAGATGGAAGGCAGCACCGCAATGTCGGCGGCGCCGTACCATGGCAGCGTATCTTTTTGCGGCCCCAGCATTCGGAGCCTTGCACCAAGACCAAGCCTGTCACCGGCCCGCTGGAACGTATCGGCGCGCGAATCGTGGCCAATGACCCATAACTCCGGCTCACCATCGAGCATTGCGACAGACTTCATCAAGGCAAGAAGTCCTTTTCGCGCAAAACCCGAGCCTACGAAGAGAACGACCGGCCTGTCATCGTCGACGCCAAGCCGTGAGCGGACCACGGCTCGATGCTGTCTGCGCAACTCCAGGTTGAAGCGCTCCAGGTCGACCCCGTTGGGAATATGGTGCACGCGTTCGGCCGGATAGTCGTAGTGACGGACAATGTCCTCCGCCACCATTTTCGAAATGGCAATCACCGCTTTAAGCCGTGGGCTGCCATAGGTCGCGCGCTCGAGGCGTAGCGTCTGGCGGTGAAACGGGCTCAGCGCCATCGCTGCCGTGCCAAGCCGCGTCTCGAAACGCCGTCGCTCGGCAAGATAGGCGGCATGAACGCCTTCCCCGGCACGGAAGACGTCGCAGCACGGAAGGCGATCGTTGCTCTGCACCAGGGCCGGCGGCATTTCGGCGATCTTGCGGCAGGCGGCTCGGGCAAAGGACGTCGCCCGCAGGTAGCGGGGAAAGCGGCGGCCGGCGCACTGGATGAACTCTATGCCTTCGTGTCGCGGCCAGTCGCCTGACAGCACGGCCACCGGCCGTTGACGCGCGGCGAACGCCGCCATGATGTTTTCCAGCATGATCTCGCCTCCGCCAAAGGGCGCGTAACGCTGGCGCACGAACAGGATAGGCTTTTTCGGGTCAGCTTGAACCCGTTGATCATGCCGTGGCAAATCCATGCGACCTCGCTACGCCCTTTTGCAAGCCAATCAAGCTTTCCAACTTGGCGGGACTTTGCTCGCAGTCTATTAAGCGTGGCAAGCCGGTCCTGGATCGGGGCGCTGGCGTATAGTTCCGCGTGGTTGCGGCTATGCCACGACGGTAGACTGCTTTCAAGGCGAGGGTTTTTGCCGATGACCACCAGCCATGTCTCGCCCGCCGACAAGACCGTCTCGGGCAAACGCAAAGTCGGCGTGATCCGCCGCCTGGAGCGCTCGTTGCGACCGGGGCTGCGAAATCTCCGCGGTCTGGTCAAGGAGCCGTTTCTAGCCTGGGCGCATCCGGAAGCTCTGGCTTTCTACCGCAGAGCGATGCAGACGGCTTATCTGCCGGACGACCTGATCGACGTCGTCCCGCAACTCAAGATCCTGTATCTCGCCACGCCGAAGGCGGCGAGCAGCCGCATTCGCAGCAACCTTGCAGCCATGATCGGCAATGATACCGTGTCGGAGTGGCGCAGCGACCAGAACTGGAAGGTGCACAACCGAAAGGCGTCGAGCTTGCAGGCGCCTCGCCATGGCATCGTGCAGTTCCATCGCATGGCCACAAGTCCCGAAGCCTTGCGGTTCACCTTCGTTCGCAATCCCTATACAAGGCTGTTGTCGTGCTGGGCCGACCAATATCGCGACCGCCCCCTTGTGGAGGGCTATGGCAGGGTGGAGGTCTATCTGGCCCATCGCGAAAGGGCGGATCCATCGCTGCCTGTCGGTGCTGACAAGAGCCTGTCGTTTGCTGATTTCGTCGCCTTTGCCTGCACGACCTCGACATGGCGCATCGACAAGCATTGGCAGAGGCAAAGCGACATCGTCGACCTTCCAGGCGTTGTGTTCGACCTCATCGGCAAAACCGAGACTTTCGCACGGGATTTCGAACGGGTTCTCGATCATGTCGGTGCAAGCGAGGAAATGCGACGCGCGGCGATGCCACCTCTGCACACCTCCTCGCGCCGCAGGCTTGCCGACTATTTCACGCCAGAACTGGCCAATACGATCTACCGCGCCTATGAGCGCGACTTCGATCAGTTTGGCTATCCGCGCGCGCTTCCAGAGTGAACGATCGGGGCGGAACCCTCAAAGATACCCGAACGCCTGCATCAGCAGTTTGCCGCGTCCCTCGGTAAGCTCCTTCAATTCCATTTGACCCAGTTCGGTCTTCCAGCGGCCGCGGCCATCATAGATCGGCTTGTTGACCTGCTGGTTGCGGAGCGCGGCATGTTGGGGTTGCGCATCGAGTGTGAACCATCGTTGCGGGTTCCGATGATAGTCGAGCAAACTCTGGTCGAACGACAATCCCAGGAAGGTGCAGATCTTTTCGATGGTCGCTTCCGGGTCATTGACAAGATCTTCATAGCGGTAAATCAGGACGTCCGTGCTGCCGCGCTCGGCAAGCACCATTGTGTTGTCCGAAATCCAGCGATCCAGGCTCTCGGTCGCATCGCCAAGCCGCTTGGTCAGCGAAGCAACGGTATCGCGCCCATCGCGTACCGGCATCACGAACTTCGCGCCCGGCACCAGACGTCGTATCCGGTCGACACGCCTAATATGACGCGGTGTCTTTTCAAGCAGCACCGACTTGCCCGCCCCAATGGCCGCCTGTTTCAGCTTCGAGTAGCGATACAGCGCAAGTGGGGTCCATTTGAAAAACACGTTGGTTTCTTCGAATGGCAAAAAGACATCGGCATGCGAGGCAAGGATGGTCGCTATCAGCGTGGTGCCGCTATGCCCGCATCCGCAGACAAAGCCTTTGCATCGGATCAATTCACACCTGCCCTGTCGTCGGCATGAGATATGCCATGCCGCTGAAAGGCTTCATCGAGCCATTTCCAGTAATCGAGCCGCGCAAGCATCGTTTGTATCCCGCCGCACACTCGCAGCCATGTCCGCCCGGATTTGGGAAACGAGACGACAAGGAGGGGGCGGCTTCCTTGCAAAAAGGCGGACAACAAACTCAACTTATGGACTCCGATTGCGGCACTTTGATCGAGCGGATCAGCGATTGTAAATATCGATTAAGGCTTCGGCGATCCGTTGCGAAGCCGGCACCTTTGGATCAATCGACAGATTGGCATTGAGGAAATCCCGGCTTTGCTCAAAATAGGTCGGTCTTGACCTGACCGCAGCGCGGATATCCTCGACGAGGTCATGCTCCGACAATGTTGGTTTGAAGGCGCCCATGGGCCTGTCGAACTCGACCATGGGCGAAACCGGCGGAAACAGCACCACCGGAATGCCGCAGGCGATTGCTTCGTAAACAGTGGTGCTTGGGCGCGTTACGAGCGCCAGAGCGTCCGGGAGCAGCTGTGCGAAATCCAGCGGCGATTTGTTCGGCATATCGACTTTTGCGAACATCGTGGGGTGGACGCTAACGACATGGGCAAGGCCGAGTTTCGCACATGCGGCTGCCACGGCTTCAATCGCCTGGCGATCTGCGGGGTCCTCGATATTCCCCTTGAAGTTCACCAGCACAAAAAGCCCTTCGTCGTGCCTGGCACCAGCGCTTGCGGCGGCACGCTCAATGACCGGGGAGCCGACAACATATGTCGGCTGTCGCCTTTGCTGCAGCGCCGCTGGTCCCATCGACAGGATGTAGTCAGCTCTCACAAATCGATGCGGCCGCAGCTCTCGCGCACCTCCGATGAGGCCGACCACACGGACCATGCCGAAGTTGATAGAGTCGATGAATCGCCTAAAAAATTGCGGCGCAAAGTCACTTCCAGTCACCAGCATGTCACCGGGCCTGATCATCCGCTCGAGGTCAGCAAAGCCGATATGCGATATTCCTCGGGCGTTGAGTTCAGGTCGCGCTACGCCGCCGCGTTTCAATCCATCGAGATGCGCGAACACGCAGCGGATGCCGCGGTCACCCAGAATTTCTGCCGCGTCAGCCAGCAGCCGAACATTGTTGCGGTTGTGTGGGACGAAGTAGACCGTCCTCGTCGCTGCCCTGCCGCGAGCGTAGATACGCCCGCGCTTGAACAGATTTCCTGGATGCACAAGCCGGTACGCCGCGAGGAGCCGCTGCACAAAGCCATCGCTGACAGGAGAAGACGCCTTGTTTCCCAAACTACTACCCAAAGATATGCATCGCCTCTTGCCCGTGAAATTCAGAACGGCCGCCCGCCGGTTAGTTTACACTGGTCTCGCCGTCAAGAAGGCGCTTGACTGCCCGCTGGTTGTAACCTGCCTGGGACACTCGCGATGCCTTGGGTGGTGGATTCAACCAGTGCTGATGAGTGAGCCCATGTGGTTTTGTGCGTCTTCCATCACCGCAGCCCAGGGTCGTTCCCGCTTCGAGACCAGCACGGCGGAAGGATAGTAAGGCGTGCGGTCGCCCTCGACCGGCCAGGAACGTTTGAAGCCGTCTCCAAGGATGAAGACCGAAGGGATGCCGAGTGCGCCGGCCAGATGCGCCCCGGTGTTGCTGATGGTTACGACGGCGTCCATCGCCGCGACCTGCGCGGCGAAAAGATCCATGTCGACGAGTTGATCCACCAAGACGTCGTGCAAGATGCGCGCGGGATCACCATCGGTCAGGATTTTCAGGTCCGGCTCGATCCGGCCATATTGCAGCGAAACGAACTGCAGGTCCTGTCGACCGAGGAGACCGCGCCATGCCGTGAGCGGCGGCAGGTCCTTGCCGGGATTGGAGCTGCCCCATGCGACGCCGACCAACGGCCGCCCGTTCCTGCGATAGCGGGCGCGAAAGTCAGCGACCCGCGCCGGGTCCGGCTTCAGGGGAACAAAATGCTCCCGGATCGTGGTCTCATCCGTCTCGAACACGGCGGTCAGATGCTGGACGCCGGCAAAGAGGTGGGCCTCGCCATAGGCTGCCTTGGTCCCCTGACCGACGGCCCGCACATCGGCGGCGGGAAATGTCCGCTGAAACAGCGGCACCAAGCGGTGCTCGACCAGGACGATCAGACGAGCGGCCCGGGCGAGCGCGCGGCCGACGGAACTCGCATGGTGGATCGCGGTGGCCAGACCCTGCTTTTCGGTTTCCATCAGATCGACGAGCAGGACCTGGCCCGAGATATCCTGGCCCAGCCATTCGCCGTCGGCGCGGCCCTCGACGATGTGGCGCCGGGCGATCTTGAGTTCGGCCGCCGGGCCGTAGGCGCCCATGCGCATCAGCGCCTTGCTGAGCTCGTCCAGCAGGTGGACCTCGTGCCTCGACTTCGCGATCGATCCCAGCGCCAGGGCTTTCGGCAGCGCCGCCGACCAGTCGCGCGCGTCGATGCTTCGCCTATAATCCGCCATCTGATCGGCAATGTCGCCATCGCGCCAGCGCAGGAAAAGCTGCCGCCGGTGACGACGGAACCAGACCTTGTAATTGTAGCCTGCGAGCGCGACAAAGCGGCGAACCCGGCGAAGCAGTTGACTAGCTTCCATCACCAACTCCACCGATGATTTGCGCAACCCGTCCACCTGCTTCCCGCATCGCGGACGCCCACGCCCGGCCGCCCTTTCGCACCAATCGAACGCTTGGATATGTGGCGACGGTCTCGCCGAAGGCAGGCCACGACAGCCGAAACCCATCGTCGAGCAGGACGACGGTCGGCACGCCGAGCGCTCCCGCCAGATTGGCACCGGTATTGCTGATCGTCACCACCGCGTCGAGGGCGGCGATTTGCGCGGCGAAGCGGTCCATATCCGACAATTGGTCCACGGACGCGTCATGGATGATGCGTCCCGGCGCCCACCGCTCGAATTCGGAGAGCGCCGGCCCGACATCGCCATATTGCATGCTGACGAAATGGCCCGGCAGACCGCCGAGCAGCGCCCGCCAGTCATCCAGAACCGGCAGGTCCTTGCTTTTGTTCAGACTTCCCCAGGCAAAGCCGATCAGGGGCCCCGGGCCATGATCGAGATAGGCGCCGCGCAACTCGGCGACAAGCCGGCGGTCCGGCTCCAACGGAACGAAGGGCGCACGCGCTGTCGGCTCATCCGGCCAAAAGTGCCTCGCCAGTGTCTCGAAGCAGGCGAAGACATCGGCGTCGACCGCCGCCGCCGCTTCCGCCTCTGGTCTGACATCGAGCGCGGGATATGTTCTGCGATAAAGTGGCGCCAGTCGCGGCTCGATCAGGACGGTGCACCGGTCGGCGGCCGCGACCACCGGGCCAAGCAGCGACGCGAACTGGAGGAAGATTGCGAGATCGCCTTCGCGCCGCTCGACGGCAAGCCTGCGACCCGCAAGATCACTGCCATCCCATTCGGGCCGGCCGGGCACTTGCTTGCTCGACGCAATCAACTGCCAGGCACGATTGCCGCCGCGGAGGCGTCTCAGTCCACGCCCGGCTTTTTTGACAAGCCCGCGATCGCCAAGCTGCTCACCGAGCAGGCCGAGTGCCAGCGCATGTTCCCGGGCCGCCTGCCAGTCACGCCGTTCGACACTCTGCGCCATCAGGCTCGCATGCCGTTTGACGCTTTCGTCAGCATGGCGCGAGGGGCGCTTAAAAAACTTCTTTGCCCGATCAAGAACCTTCTGCAGCCGCTTGCCGTCAACACCTTGCGGGCGCAGGTCGGCGGCTTTTGCCTTTTCAAGTATGGACCGTCTGCTCGGCACAGCGACCCTCAACTATCGCTAGACAGCGTCGAACGCGCCGTCAGAATCGACGAGAGCCGCCGGCCGACGTCGTCGAGTACCACCGGCCACGGACGTCCTTCCTTGCGCATGACGACGCCGTTCGGATACCAGGGCGTTCGATTGCCAGTCACCGGCCACGCTGTTTGAAACTTGTCATCGATCAGGAAAATGGTCGGCACGCCGAGTGCTCCGGACAGATGGGCCGCCGTATTGCTGATCGTCACCACGGCATCGAGCGCGGCGATCTGCGCGGCGAAACGGTCCATATCAAGCATCTGGTCGACACTGTCGTCATAGATAAGCCGTGCGTCATTGCCGTTGCGCAGGCGCCGCAGCGCCGGCTTGATCTGTCCGTATTGGAGGGAAACGAACGTCGCCTGTGTCCGGGCGATGAACCGTGCCCATTCGGGGAAATCAGGCACGTCCTTGCTATGGGATTTGCTGCCCCAGGAGAGGCCGACCAATGGTTGATCCGTCATCGAGCGATAGCGTTTGCGGAAGATCTCGACGAGTTCAGGATCTGCCCGCAGCGGCACGAAGTCGGCGGCTAGTCTTTCGGCATCGCGGCCGAAAATCCAGGCGAGATTTTCGAAGGTCGCAAATTTGTCACCAACGACATTCTGCTGCGCTGGGACCACGGTCGCGTTGGGGAACGTCCGCTGCACAAGCGATACGAGGCGCGGCTCGACCCGAATCGTCGCACTTTGCGCACATGCAGCGGCGGCGCCGGCCAGTCGCGCATGGCGGATAACCCGGCCAAGACTGCGAGGGTCATCCTCCACAAGATCGATCAGCAGTCTATCCGAACCGAGGTCTTCTCCAGTCCACTCATTGGCACCTTTCCCTTTTCGTTGCCGGCGAGCGGAAAGCCGAAGCTCGGCCGCCCGCGCGAAGTTGCCCAGCCGTTCGAACGCCTGGCCTGCCTTCTGCATCATCTCAGGGTCGCGGGCACGATCGGCCATGATGGCCATTTCATTGGTACTTGCTTCAAGCCCTGTCCAGTCCCTGCGCGCGATCAGCGCGTCGACCTTGGCCTGCTGCTCAAGAACGGAACGGGGCCTGGAGCCGGTAAACAGCGTCCGCACGGCCTTTGTGTATCTGCGCAACCGCAGGCCCAATCCACCAATCACATACCGGATGTAGGAACCGTGGTAAAAACTGGTCATCGGCCTTCAGCGCAATACGCTCTGCCGCAGCTTTTTGCCGCTTTCGACGAGCGGAGCGGACGTCTCCAGATGGAAGATCGAGCGATAGATTTCGCTGCGCCTGGCAAGCTCTTCATGAGTCCCGGAGTCCGCGAGGATGCCAGCGTCGAATACGAGAATGCGATCGGCCGCCTTGATGGTTGAAAGCCTGTGCGCAATGCAGATCACAGTGCGGTGAAATGCATCGTCGAAGGCAGCCTCCATGACCGCCCGTTCGTTTTCGCCGTCCAGCGCGGATGTTGCTTCATCGTAGACAATCACCGGAGCGTTTTTGAGCAGGGCGCGCGCGATGGCAACGCGTTGCTTCTGCCCGCCCGACAGGTTGGCACCGCCCGGCCCGACAAGCGTGTCGAGCCCGTTTTCAAGGTTCGATGCAAAACTTGTGACCCGGGCGAGTTCCGCCGCGGAATCGATTTCTTGATCCGTGGCGTTCGGGCGTCCGTCGCGAATATTGTCACGGATAGAACCTTCGAACAGGAAGATATCCTGTGACACCAGTGCGATATTGTCGCGAACGTCGGCCAGGCTGATCTTGGCAATGTCCTTGTCGTCGATGAAGATCCTGCCCCTGTCCGGCTCCATCAGGCGCAAGATCAGATTGACGATGGTGGTCTTGCCAGCGCCGGAGCGGCCAACGACCGCCAGCTTCTCACGAGGTCGGACCTCGAAGGAAACACCGTGCAGCGCCGGGCTGTTGCCTCCATAGGAGAAGGCTACATCTTCAAAACGGATACCGCCCTCGACGCCGGTCAGTCGCTCGCCTGCGGTTGCGAGTTGTCGCTGTTCGGGCGTGTCGATCAAATCATACATCTGCTCGACGGCAACCATTAGCTTCTGGATATCGACATTGACCCGGGCCAGCCGTTTGGCGGGCTCATAGGCAAGCAGAAAGGCGGTTATGAAGGCCATGAATTCGCCTGGTGTCTTGCCGTTTCCGAGGGTCTGCCAACTGGCATAAATGAGGAAAAGGCCGATGATGAAGCCGCCGCCCGTCTCCATCAATGGACTCATCAACGCCGATGTCCGGTTGATCTGGACGCCGCGCCTTTCCATCTTGCGGACAGCCTTAGCGAAACTGGCGATCGCCTTGTCCTCGAGCTGGAACGATTTGATGGTGCGAATGCCGTCTATGGCTTCCGTGCCGATCGACTGAACCTGTGCCGCCAGCTCTGTTTCGCCCCTTGCCAGCGACTTGATCTTTCGCGTGATCGTGCTCACCGAGAGGAAGATCACCGGCAAAGCCGCCGCCGATATAAGCGACATTGTCGGGTCCTGCACGACCATGACACTTGCCAGTCCGACCAGGGTCAAAACGTCAGAGGCCGTGTTGCTCGTCAGCGTGATGATGACGGACGCACCGGCGCGTGCATTGAACATTATCTTGGAAATGAATTTGGCCGGATGCTGATTGACGAAATGGCCAATGTCGAGGCGCATCAGCCGGGAAAACTGCCGGTGTTGGAGGTCCGACACGATGGCCCTGCGGACGTTTCCGGTCGTAATGGTTTGACCGTATGCCGCGATGCCCTTGACAGCGGAAAGTCCGATGATTGCCGCGCTGATACCCCAAACGGCGGCGGCGTTCCTGTCGATATAGATGCTGTTGATCATGTCACGCATGATCCAGGCAAATCCGGACGTCGCCGCCGCACCGGCAATCGTGCACAGCAAACCGGCGAGATACAGCTTTATGTGCGGCGGCAGGTTCTCGAGGATCAGGCGCTTGACCAGCGGGTACGCCAAGGCCGCTGAAATTCGTCTCTTTGCGCTCATTCGGTTTCCTGCTGCGATGTGTCGTCGGTGTCAGTTGGCCTTTGCCGATCCATGCGACTTTCGCGACACCGCTCGCACATCTGCTATAAATCTATGTCGGATTGCTTGTCTGTGACTTTGTTCGGACCCGCAGTCAATGCCGAATCCGGATGCCAGCCCGCGTCCAAGAGGAATGATCGCCTGGGCTTTGGAATAGAGCCTCTAGCAAAATCGGGCTCCCAACCGCGAAATTTGTGAGCAGCCAAGGACCGGGTTGTCGATCTAATCATTCCAAGAAATAGCTTGGGTCAGGCCCGCACCGATTATATCCTGAATACCCGAATACCTTTGCGAAATTTCGCTCATCACATTGAAGTCCGGCTTGCCGATAGTGGCGGAAAGGTATTCCTTGTATTTTGACGCACCGTTCCAATATTGGCCTTCATCGACCGCGACCTGAGCCTTCGTCGTGAAATTAGAGAAAAACTTAAAATGAAGAAGAGCGCCATAACTCTCCACGTGGTTACGCCAATAGGGTAGCGGAGCGTGAATTGAATTTAAGATCGTCAATCTATCTCCGTATACGAACGGATATTTGGTTAGGGTGTGCGTACCAAACGCCCGGCTTCTCGGGCCACCTCGGATTTTGATATTTTGCGGGCTCGTCGTGTAATCGTATCCTGAAGCATCGAAATGATCGGCTATCTCCCAAGGAGCGCGTTTTGGGTCAAACGGAAAGTCCCTTAAGTCTCCTGCCGGATACATGTCGATCATCGGCGCCAGCAGGTGCTTCATGCCTCTTTTTTGGATCCAACCGGCGAGGTCATGCAGGTCGTGGCGATCCATGCCATCATAAACCAGGTATTCATCCGCATCCACGATCACGTACCACCGGTTGAACCCGTATCTGCGGATTATATCCTGTCGCCAGAAAGTTCCGCGCCCTGCTTCTCCATAGGTCTTTCGTGAGATGAATACGTCCACATCTGGCTGGCTCAACAGAAATTCCCGTGTCCCGTCCTCAGAACGGTCATCGACAATGGCAAATCTGGAAACGCCAATCGATCGATAGTGATCAAGGAATGGAATTATCTCAGGGTATTCGTTCCTGACGACTGCCACAAGCAAGATTTCTTCTTGAGAAACAGGCGATAGATTTCCACGCGCTTCTAAATCGTCTTTCCTCAGCGCATTGCGAAATCTATACTGAATTGTGTCGGCAATCGATCTACGGAAAATATGAAACTGGCTTCTTTTCTTCATTTGAGCTCACAAATTTCAAGGGGCTGTCCGCACAAGGTCGCAGCGGCCATGTTCGGATCGCCATGTTTTTTTCGAACGTCGCTCATCACTCGACTTGTTATAGGCGATGGCAAAGGTGGTTATGAAGGCGCGATCCAACTCGTCAACATCCAGTGGAGATGACTAGTGCCAGTCCAAGTTGATTTTATTGGCCCAATCTCGTTTGATTGCTTCGCGGAGCGCGCGCGTACGTTCTGCAAGCTGTGGAATTTTTTTCTCGTGGGTTTCGGCAAAGATCATATCGATCTTGTTCATCAATCCGCAGGATAATATCGATTCGAGCATTGGCACTTCCGCGCCCTCTACATCAATCTTCAGTATCCGCACTGGAGATCCAAGCTCTCTAACGAAATCAACTATGCTTAACTGCTCAACCTCAGTGTAGTCGTCTTTCGAGATGTTAGATTTGTCGGCATACAATGAAGAGGATTGCGACCAAAAGTCTGGATCAGAACTGAATTTACGTGACCGGTAGAGCTTCGCAGTCCCGGATTGGTCGGCAAGCGCCTGCTGATACAGATGGACATTTTTGAATGCTCCAACGTTCTTGCGCAGCCGTTCGAAGGTGTGGGGGTCTGGCTCGAAGGCATGAACCGTCGAGCCCGTCTTAGCCAAGGCCGAGGTGATCTCACCCAGATTCGCGCCGGCATCTATGACAATATCGCCTGGCTTCAGCCGCCGGCAGGCCCGTCCGAACAGATACGAAGCATTCCATGAGGGACGCCCGAACCAACGGCTGTAAGCGTGATATTTTAGCAATTTAACGTTCATAGTCACACAAAAAGATCCTGTCGACAGATCCTGTCGACTCCACTGAACGTCGGCACCAAAATCCTCTATGCGCAAAATCCAGATGAGAGGGAGACGTTCTATGCCAATTTTGATGCTGCTCTGCAACAGGGTCGCCGCGATTCTTGGCGTGTCTTAGAGCAGTCGCTTTAATGATCGGGGCTTGGGGCCTATTTTCGGTTGGCTTTGAAGAGAGCGTTTGCGACGATAATGGGCTTCCGCATGACGGCAGTGATTGCGAGCTTTGGCGGCGTGCCGGCCGGATTGCGGCCAGCGGGGAAGCGGGCTAAACGTCGGGCATTGCTGTCAGCGGCCAACTATGACGATCATGGAGCGATGTGACATTGCTAGAGCGAGTTCGACGAAAGTATCTTCGGCTCCGCAAGCGACTCGGGTACATTCAACCTATCCATTTGGCGGCTGCGGACAAACTGAATAACAAGTATGGCGATTTTTCCAGCTCAGGCGTCATTACAATCCGTAAAAATGCAGTATTCACTCGAAAAGATATATTCTTCACGATGGGAAGTTGCTTTGCGGAGGAAATTCGTCTTGCGTTAACAAACAAGCAGGTCGCCTGCGTTCCGTCTTACAGAAATATCAGTTTCGACCCAGCGCAAGCCATTGTAGATGAGCTGCCCGGGCGAGAGCATATGAACTTCTATAACACCTTCACTGTTCGCCTTCAGATTGAGCAAATGCTCGGCTTGTGGGATCAAGCCAATGACGACTGGTGGCAGATCAAAAAACCTGCGCCTTGGGGTCCGATCTGCTTTCAGGACCCCTACCGCCGTCTCATCCTCGCCAAATCTCCGGAAGTTCTCAAAGAGGTGATCGAGAGCATGAACACGGAGATGCGGGTTGGCTTCGATGCGGCCACGGCATTCATATTTACCTTCGGAATGACTGAGGTCTTCATCAACAGGGCCAGTGGCAAGGTAGCAGCACAGAAACCGCTTTATCGTGGCGGAGGCGGAATGCAGGAAACGACGCTTCACGTCAGCAGCTTTCAGGAAAATTATGCCAACGTGATGGCTACCGTGGACATGGTCCGTCAACACAAACCCGATGCACCGATAATTCTCACAGTCTCACCGGTTGCATTGGCTCGGACGTTTCAAGACGCGGATGTCGTCACGGCGAACACTGAAGGCAAATCCGTTCTTCGGGCTGTGCTTGGTCAAGTCTGCCGGGAACGGGACAATGTCCATTACCTTCCCTCATTCGAGCTTGTCACCTATGGAGGCCTCACTCATAGCTACGAAGAGGACTTACGGCACGTAAAGAGATCGGTCGTCGACGACATCGTTGAACAGTTTTTCAACGCGTACTTTGCTCCGTCGTAGGCGTCATCGTACAGACACCCCGTGCCTTGCCGCCGTGACATCCTCTCTTCGTGTCGATGGAGAGTAGCCGCAGCCATTCAGCGCTAGACTGAGACTAGCGCAGCGCGCTCTTGGCCGATATACAGCGCCGACCTGGTCCAGCCACGAGAGGCTAATTCATGCTGTTTTGGAACACCCGCAAGAAATTCGCAGGAACGTGGGAGGATCGCCTCGATGGGCTGTTTTCGTGCGGGGTAGACTACGCCGGCAAGACGATCCTCGATGTCGGCTGCAATATGGGCATCGTCGCTTATGAAATCGCCAAGCATAGGCCGGCTTACATCCACGGCATCGACATCCTGAAACCGCATATCGGCGTGGCTCGCTCGATCTTTCTGGGATCTGGCGTCGAAAGCCGATTTGATGCCATGAACTTGGGGAGCCGAAAGCTTCCATCCGTTCTCAGGGACAGCTATGATGTCGTTCTGCTCCTCGCTGTTTACCAGCATGTCCGCAGGGGATTGGGCCAGGATAAGGCTGATCGCATCTTTGCCGACATCGTCAACCGCGCACAGACCGTCGTGGCGCGGGTTCCAAAAGAAAAAGATACTCGTCTTCAGTCTTTAATCGAGGGCGCTGGATTCAGCTTATCTCATCGCCACCAGTCGCCGCGCGGCTGCACGGTTCAGGCTTATCATCGCCACTAGGGCTTGTTGCGTTCAGTCCCGCCTTGTCGCGCAGCGACACCTTGCGCTTTGGCGCCCGATATTTCGCCATCAGATTGACCGTTCTATGTCGACTGTGACTGCGAGGTCCGATCGTGACCTTGCCGCCCTCATCTATCCGGGTGTCTCCGGTAAGGTCGAGCTTGACCTTTAGACGTGCTGTCTCGAATGCGGGAAATTGTAGCTCGGGATCGAGACGCTTACGCCGCCTCAGTGACACGCCAGCGCACCGTGGCAGTCACAGCCACCTCGTCGCCAATGCCTATCTCCCGCGCCATGCCAGAGATTCTGCAGCCGGCGTGGCAACCGTCAAGGGGCGAGAATCTTTCGCTGCTTGAAGTAGCTCAAGGGTGCGGGTGCCCCGCCGGGTCCTGCAATGGAATCAAGGGACGAGGTGAGAGCCATTTCTCTGCTAAGTCCTTTGCCTGCCTCAAAGTGCGACAATTCTCGACCGCACCAGCTTTTCCCAATAGCTGCTACTTTTGTTCCGCAATGTTTCTGTTTTTCCCAGTACTTCGTGGGACTGTTTGTGCAAGCTGAACACTGCGCGAACCTGCGGCTGGTTGGCGCGGAATGCCGCGCACTAGCTTGCCTTTACGACAATCGCCTGCCCCGTTGGAAGTTCGATGACGCCTTCCGGGCGGTTTTCGAAAAATTGATCAAAGGCCTTTCGGGCTCCAGGACAGAGCGCAGAGCCGTAGTCGTCACATATGATCATGCCATTCGCGCACACCCGATCGTAGAAGAAGGCGAGCGCGTCACGTGTCGGCTCGTAAAGATCGACGTCAATATGGACCAGGGCGAAACGCCGGTCAGATACGTTGGAGAGAGTTTCCGGTATCCATCCGACATGAAAAGTGGTGTTGCTGAAGTCGGAAATATTCTCTCTGGCTACCTTCTCGTCGGTGCTAAGATCGCCGGACTTCCATGGCGTTCGGCCGTTTGGCTTGCGATCCTCTGCGGTCGGTTCCGAGAGGCCAGCGAACGAGTCAAAAAGGTGGTAGTGCCGTGGCCGAAGATCGCTCATCAGCATGAATATGGTCGAGCGGCCTTGCCTTACGCCGCATTCGGCCACATCGCCGTCGATACGCTCGATCGATCGCAAGCAGCTTTGCAGGACGAAAGCCCGGGGATCTGGAATCCCACGGATGTTTTTGACCCGCTGCAGCGCCTTTCGGAAAAACGGCTGGTCTTTCCAGACCATATGACTGGAATAAACATAGAAGCCGTATTTGTCGGCCTTCTTCTGAGAGACCTTGTACCAGGCCACGCCTCTGCGTTTTTTCGAAATGACAGCAAGTGCCGCGTCTCTCAATTTCATCCTGTATCCTCCAGCATTCGACATGTCCATAACACGGGCAGAAGAGAAAGCTCTACCGGCATCAGGCGCAGAATGAAATCGAGTTCCGGCTGAGGGACATTAGCTTATCGAGCGCCGCAAGGAGTGCTTCCCGGTGCTCGTAATAAGCCTATGCCTGGAATGGAACGCCCATGCAGTGCGACTCAAGATCACGGGTCATGTGCCTGGGCCGGTGCGGAACAGGCGCGCAGCCGGGCATCCCTGGCCGTTCTCCGGCATGAGCGCCAGCGCCAGGCATTGTCGATCCGCTAATTCGGGAGGTTCAGTCGACTGCCCCGACCAGTACATCGGGGTGTTCGATTATCGCGACCCAGCGCCCGGTATGCGTAGACGACTGCCTTTTTATGAATCGATATCCAGTTACCGACCAAGGCTTCACATCGTCGTTGAGGTTGTCGAGCACATAGTCGCCTTTGTCGGTCTTGACGGTCAGCACCGCGTGCCCCTCGCCGTCCTGCTTCCTGACGACGGTGATCAGAAGATTCGACAGCGATATGCCCTTCTGCCTGAGCAACTGGCGCTTGAGCAGGACATAATCCTCGCAGTCGCCGAGCGCGCCGTCAGGATAGGACCAGAATTCCATCATGCCGTGAACGTCCAAATCGCTCGCGGGCCTGACCGATCTGTTCACCAGCTTGTTGACGGAGGCGAGCTTGCCTTCCATGCCCGCGGACAGAAGGACTGGAGCGCTCTTGCCTGATCGTATCGCGCACTCCGCGGCCCGCCGTCTGCAGAATTCGATGTAGCCGACAGGGATGGAGGTTGGCTGCCCGGTGGCCATGGCGCCAGGCACAACGTCGGCCGAAGCCTTCTCCATCGGCGTCGCGGACATCATCAAGCCTATCAGTAGGCCGGCACACAGCCATGCCCGCGGTACCACCAATCCCATTCGCCCCGCCCCAGAGGTAACAACCCGAAACAACCTTTAATACCGCGTTACCATCTTTTCATAAGCGCATCAACACAGCCGCCGCACAATTTAAAGCGACGGTCGCGAACCACCTGATGGTGGGCGCCGCGCGGTCGCCCGATCAGCAAATTATGCGTTCACCCGATCAGGGGAATTGTCCCGCTTTTACGTCATCGGCGTTCTTCGGCAGCTCCGCTTACCTGGACCTGATGACCGGCGCCCGACAGGTATCTGGCCGCGCAAACGCCGACAGGCGGCCAAAAAAATTGTAGCCAAATTTGTCGAAGTCCAAGAGCTGCGGGACCTCGCATGGATTCTCATACATTCGGATACACTTCGATAGCACTCGGGCAAACCTCTGCGACAGGCCCAGCGTAGTTTCATCCGTGAGCAGGAAGCCTCGTCATGATGGCGAGACAGAGAGCCGACGGGATTTCGCAAAGCAGGAGTCAATTCCGCGCGAGCCGCCGTCGGCGGGTCTGCTCATTATTGAAAGGCACAGTACGATGAACAAACTTGTAACCGCTATCGCCCTCCTCGCCCTGTCGACAGGGGTCTCGCTCGCTGCCAATCAAAACCCGGACCGCGACCCGACCCGCGGCTTCCCTACTGGCGTCGACAACAGCGGAATGACCTTGGATACCAGTCACACGGCTTCCTTGCCTCAACCGGTGGTCGCTCCGCAAGAAGAACAGCCACAGCCCGGCAAGGTCCTTAGGGGTCGTGCGCCATGGGCGGGCAGCCGTTGATGCGCTGAACTTTTCCTCCCATGCAAAATTGTCCAATCACCCCGCATTCCGCGGGGTGATTGGACCAGGGCGCCCGGGAAAATCGCGCCGATAGGGTGAATTCAATGTCTCAGGCGAGCGTGTCGAGGCGCCATGGCGAACAACCATGCGACAAGGCAGGCTCGGGCGACTTCTTCAGCGTCTCGGAAATGAGTCTGGCAGCAGGGGAAGATCAAAGCTCAGGTCCCGAATCAACCTGCCGAGCGCCCCGGATCGCCGCTTCAAGGTCGATTTCGACGCCATAAGCGCTAGCGAAACGCGCGTAGAACGTCGACGCCGGCTCACGACCGGCTTGCCGGACCTCATAGGATTCCGAGCGCGCGCTCAACCAGGTCGGCGATCGAGCGGTTCTCGCGCCGAGCCAGCCGGTGCGCAAGATCACGCGCCTTTGCGCTGCGCACGGACAGCCGCGGTTCGACCATGTGGGACTCCCTTTGCCGTTGATAGAGCTTAATGGCTTTGCCAGCGAGACGCCAGTTGATGGCGTTCTGATGGGGGGCCATCCGGGATGCCGTCGTTCAAGCGATCGCCGCAAACCGGCGCCGCGCCGTTTGGTGGCACCCCCGCAATAGCGCAAGATGTATAGACAACCGGCCGCAACTGGTGTTCGTTTCCAATCCGAAGGCATGGTTTTTTTCGGGAATGCAGGAAACCGCCATGGACTCCGCTCGCCTGTTCGACCTGACCGGAAAAAAGGCGCTGGTGACGGGCGCCAGCCGCGGCATCGGCCAGGCCATGGCGGAGGCGCTCTCGGCGGCCGGTGCCGATGTGGCGGTGACCGCCCGCGACGAAAATTCCCTTCGTGAAACGGCGGACCGAATTAGCGCACATCGGCGAAGGTCGCTTTGCCGGTCTCTCGACGTGCTCGACACCGATCGCATCCGCGTGGTGGTCGACGAGGTGGCGGATGCCTTTGGTGGGCTCGACATTCTGGTCAACAACGCCGGCTACGAAAAAGTCCAGCCCTCGCTCGACGTGGACGAGGCGGTATGGGACCGCATCGTATCGACCAATCTGAAGGGCGCCTTCTTCTGCGCGCAGGCTGCGGCGCGGCGGATGGCTGACGACAACAGCGGTGGCGCGATCATCAATCTTTGCTCGCTGACCTCCTATGTCGGCATTCCGACCGCGGTACCCTACGGCTCGTCCAAGTCCGGGCTTCTGGGCATGAC
Source organism: Mesorhizobium sp. L48C026A00 (assembly GCF_000502375.1). Classification (NCBI taxonomy): domain Bacteria; kingdom Pseudomonadati; phylum Pseudomonadota; class Alphaproteobacteria; order Hyphomicrobiales; family Phyllobacteriaceae; genus Mesorhizobium; species Mesorhizobium sp. L48C026A00. The sequence continues at coordinate 148,319 of NZ_AYWU01000009.1, forward strand.
CCGCGCACTCGCCGTGGAATGGGCATCGCTCGGCATCCGCGTCAACGCCATCGCTCCGGGGTATTTCCATACGGCGATGACGGACGCCTTTTATCAGGATCCCGATTGGCAGACTGCGATGCTGGCCAAGATCCCGCAGCGGCGCTTCGGCACGATGCAGGACTTGGCCGGAGCTGTTGTGTTTTTGGCGAGCGGGGCATCCGCCTATGTCACCGGGCATTGCATTCCGGTCGACGGCGGCTTTCTCGCATCCATCTGAGCGACTGAGATGCGGCGCAACGAGGACTGTGTAGACCGAGCTTGTATATGGTTGTATATACCACCTGACACGCTGGACGTCCTTGCATGCGACCGGCGACAAATGGGGAACCACAATGCAGGAGCGTTTTCGGGCCGCAGCTTCGCACGAAGCGGAAGGCGACAGGGAAATCGCCGTCACGGTCCGCAACGTCGGGATGGACTTCGATGGGGTTCAAGCCGTCAAGAACGCGTCCTTCGATCTGCCGAAGGGCCGGTTTCTCACCATTCTCGGGCCGTCTGGGTCCGGCAAGACAACCCTCCTGCGGATGATCGCCGGGTTCCAGACCCCGAGCAGCGGCGAGATCTTCATCAACGGTGAAGCGGTGAGCGCGGTGCCACCGCACAAGCGGTCGATCGGTATGGTCTTTCAGAGACTTGCCTTGTTTCCTCATATGACGGCGGCCGAGAATGTCGCCTTCCCGCTGAAGATGCGTCGGCGCGACGCACGCACCATTCCCGACCGCGTCGAGCGATATCTCGCTCTGGTGCGGCTCGGAGGCTATGGCGGCAGGCGCATTCACGAACTGTCCGGCGGGCAGCAGCAGCGCGTCGCGATTGCGCGCGCGCTGGTGTTTGAGCCCGACCTGCTGCTTCTCGACGAGCCGCTTGCCGCACTCGACCGCAAGCTGCGCGAGGAAATGCAGCTCGAATTCCGCCGCATCCAGCGTGAGCTCGGCGTCACCACGATCAATGTCACCCACGACCAGCGCGAGGCGCTGGTAGTTTCCGACGATATCGTCGTCATGGATCAGGGCGAGATCCAGCAGAAGGCACGGCCGATCCACACCTACCGCCAGCCACGCAACGCCTTCGTCGCCAATTTCATCGGCGTCACCAATTTCATTGCCGGCACGGTACGGGCCGTATCGGAAATGGGCGATGTTTCCATCGTTCGGGGTGATCTGATGCTTGCCGGAAAGGTCGGCGATCCGGTCAATCCGCCTGCCGAGGGCGACAAGGCATCGGGAGCGATCCGCGCCGAACAGATCCGTCTCGCCGGCGATGCTGCGCAGCTGTCGAAGCTTGATTGCATGCTGGCCGGGACTGTGACCGACACCATCTTCGAAGGCGAGCGCATGGTCTATGAGGTAGCCTGCGCCGCAATTGGCGACGAGGTCATTCGCGTTTTCGACCATGATCCCGCCGCGCACACGCAGTTCGACATAGGCGAAAGCGTGTTCCTGGGGTGGAATGCCAGGGACATGCTTGTTTTTCGATAGAACCGGAGACCGGTCAAACCCAGAGGAGAATGCAGATGAAGCGCTTTAAGCCGACATTATCCCATCTTTCCCGCAGAACCTTCCTTCAGGCCACCGCTGCGCTCGGCGGCGCCTCAGCGCTCGGCCTGCGCGGCGCCTATGCGCAGGAACCGGAAAAGCCGGCGGAGATCATCGTGCGCGCCTGGGGCGGCAGCTGGGTGGATAGCCTGAAGGCCGGGGTGTCCGACAGCTTCACCAAGATGACGGGGATTGCTGTCCGTCACGACCTGACCGAAGACAACGAGATTCAGCCCAAGGTCTGGGCGGCCGTGGCGCAGAAACGCGTCCCGCCGATCCATATCAACTGGGACACCACCACCAATGCCACGAAATCGGCACTGCGCGGCGTGACGGAAGACCTCTCCGACCTGCCGAACCTCGCCAATGTGACGGACCTTGCCAAGCCGGCCGGCCTGGAAGGCTTCCCGATCGTCAATACCTACGGTTATGTCTATGTGCTTGCCTATCGGCCTGCCGCATTCCCGGATGGACCGCCCAAGTCCTGGAAAGATCTGCTTGACCCGAAGTTCAAGGGTCGGCTTGCCTTCTACAATGACGGCATCGGCTTCCATTTCCCCGCCCAGGTCGCCGGTGGTGGCAAGCTGGAGGACATTCCCGGCAACATGCAGCCGGCATGGGATTTCATCACCAAGATGAAGGCACAGCAGCCGCTGCTGGGCGAAGATCCCGACTTCACCACCTGGTTCCAGAACGGCGAGATCGACGCCGCCTGCACCATCTCGACCAACGCCCGGGAGGCGCGCAAGAACGGCGTCAAAATCGAATGGGTGGTGCCGGAAGAGGGTGCAAAATTTGACACTGACGGTCTGTGGATCCCCAAGGGCCTGCCGGAAAACGAACTCTACTGGGCCAAGAAGTACATCAATCACGCCTTGACCAAGGAAGCCCAGCAGATCTGGCTGGACGGGCTTGGCTTGCCGGGCGTGGTGCCGGGCCTCACGCCGCCCAAGGATCTGGTGGGCGATCCGTCCTATCCGACCACTGAAGCGGATTTCCAGCGCCTTATCCGCATCTCGTCGAAGATCCAGGTCGAGAACGAGAGCGAGTGGTTTTCCAAGTTCAAGGCGATCATGCAGGGCTGACGCCGGTCGGCCGGTGCTGCGCTCGTGCGGCACCGGCTCCTTCACGACGTCGGATACGGGTTTTCATGCGGGCAGCCAGGACAGCCTATCCCCTGACATGGCGCATCATGGATGTGCTGGAAGGCGTTGCCGCCGCTGTCTGGCCGGCGCGGTTCAGGCGCGCAACGCCCTATCTGATGCTGCTTCCGGCGGTGCTGCTTGTCGGGCTGCTCGTGCTTGGTCTCATCCAGATCGCGGATGCCAGCCTGCGCACGCTCGACACCACCTTCCAGTTCTCCGACGACTATTCCATCGCCAATTTCCGCCGCGCGCTGATTGAGCCACTGTTCCTCGTCGTCGCGCAGCGCAGCCTCGTTGCCGCCCTGATCGTCACCGCGGTGACGCTGGTCTTCGCCTTTCCCTACGCCTATCTGATGGTGCGCACGCGTTCGCCAGGATTGCGCAAATTCCTGCTGATCGCGCTGTTCCTGCCGTTCTTCATCGGCCAGGTGGTGCGTGCCTATGGCTGGCTGATCATCCTCGGCAACCAGGGCATGGTGAACGAGGCGCTCGGCCTTGTCGGGGTGGCCCCGATGCGGCTCATCTATAACTATCCCGCCGTGCTGTTCGGCCTCGTCCAGTACATGCTGCCGTTTGCCGTACTGATGCTGGCGCCGGCGCTCACCGCGATTCCCGAAGAGCTGGAGGCAGCCGCTGGATCGCTCGGCGCGAACTGGGTTCGCACGTTCATCCACGTCGTGCTGCCACTCGCTCGTCCAGGCTTCGTCGGCGCCGGCGTGGTGGTGCTGACGCTTTCGCTCACCGATTTCGCAGTCCCTGCGATCCTTGGCGGCGGCTCGCAGGATTTCATCGCCAACGCCATCTACGACCAGTTCTTCCGCACCTCCGACCAGGGTCTCGGCGCGATGCTGGCGCTTATGCTGGTCGCGCTCGGGTCAATCCTTGTCGGCTTGGTGTTCGCGCTGTTTGGAGCCGGAACGCTCGCCATGGGGAGGTCGCGGGCGTGAGCGGCTCGCGCAGCAAATCGATTGTCCTGTGGACCCTGGTGACGATCGCCCTGGTGACGCTTTCGGCGCCGACGATCGTTGTGCTCGGCGCTTCGTTTACCGGCGGCAACATCATTACGTTTCCGCCGCATGGACTGTCGCTGCGGTGGTACGCGCGTATTTCGCAGGCCTCCGACCTGCGCAATGCTTTCCTGCGCACGCTCCAGGTCGCGACGGTCTGTACGATCGTTGCCATTCCAGTGGGCACGCTGGCGGGCATCGCGCTGGCGAAATATGCGGTGCGTTTTGAGAAGACGATCCAGATCTACCTGCTGCTGCCATTCACCATCCCGCTGATCGGATCGGGCATCGGCCTCATGCTGATCTTCGGCAACGCCGGCATTCTCGGCCAGCTCTGGCCGGTCGGCATCGCCTGCTGCGTCATCAACCTGCCCTTCATGATCTGGGCGGTCACGGCGAGCGCCACCGGGCTTGACCCGGATCTTGAACTGGCCGCCGCCAATTGCGGCGCGCCGCCGCTCCAGGTGTTCTTCTCCGTCACCTTGCCGGCGGTCATGCCAGGGGTGATCACCGGCTCGCTGCTGATGTTCATCCTGGCGCTCAACGAGTTCCTGGTCAGCCTGCTGCTCGTCGATGCCCGCATCGTGACGCTGCCGGTGCTCATCTACAACTCCATCCGCTCGATCATCACGCCGGATCTCGCCGCGATCTCCGTGGTCTTCATCGCCTGCTCGGCTGTCGCCGTTTTCCTGCTCGACAGGCTGGTCGGGCTCGACATCTTCCTGAAATCGAAATGAGGAAAGCCGGCTCGTCGGGCCGCAAAGGAAATCCTATGCCAAACGTATCATTCCACGATTTGAGACAACTCGACGCCGCCGCTCGTTCGGCATTGATGCGGCGCTCAGAGACCGATCTCTCTGGCTTTATGGAGAAGGCCGCGCCGATCATCGAGGCGGTCCGAACAGAAGGCGACGCCGCGCTCGTTCGCTTCGCCCGCGACTTTGACAAGGCAGATCTCGATGCCACGCGACTGAAGGTCAGCCCCGCCGAGTTCGACGCCGCCTTCGGCATGGTCGACGAGGACGTGATCGCCGCCATTCGCTTCGGCATCGACAACATCCGGCATTTCCACGAAGAGCAGAAACCGGAAGCGATGTGGCTCAAGGAAATGCGGCCCGGCGCCTTTGCCGGCGACCGCTTCACGCCGATCCGCTCGGTGGCGCTCTATGTCCCGCGCGGCAAAGGGGCGTTCCCTTCGGTGACGATGATGACCGCAGTGCCCGCAGTGGTGGCGGGCGTTCCGGAGCTTGCCATCGTCACGCCGCCGGCGCCCGATGGTTCGGTGGACGCAGCGACGCTGGTTGCGGCGCGCCTCGCCGGCGTCGAAACGGTCTACAAATGCGGCGGCGCGCAGGCGGTCGCCGCGGTCGCCTACGGCACAGAGACGATCACGGCCGCGCTCAAGATTGTCGGTCCAGGCAGCCCCTGGGTGGTTGCGGCCAAGCGGCTGCTTGCCGGCGTCATCGATCCTGGCCTTCCCGCCGGCCCGTCTGAAGCGATCATCCTCGCCGACGACAGCGTGCATGGCGGGCTGGCCGCGCTCGACCTCCTCATCGAGGCGGAGCACGGACCGGACTCGTCTGCCTATCTGGTGACCCACAGCCGCCGCGTGGCGGAGGAGGCACTGGCCGCGCTGCCGGAGCACTGGGCGCGCATGACCGAGCAACGGGTCGCGTTCTCCACCGCGGTCCTGACCGGCGCCTGTGGCGGCATTGTGCTGACGGCCTCGATCGAGGAGAGCTACCGCTTCATCAACGACTACGCACCGGAGCACCTGGAGATCCTCTCCACCGACCCCTTCGCGCACCTTGGCCACATCACCGAAGCTGCAGAGATCCTGATGGGACCGCACACGCCGGTCTCGATTGGCAATTTCGGGCTGGGCCCCAACGCCGTGCTGCCGACCAGTCGCTGGGCGCGTACTTGTGGACCGCTCTCGGTCACGGATTTCGTCAAGCGCTCTTCGATCGGCTACGTGACGGAAGCGGCCTATCCGGAATTCGCGCGCCATGCCCGCACACTTGCCCGCTATGAAGGCTTCTCCTCGCATGAACACGCCGTCTCCGACGTGCGCGACCGATATCTGGCGCGGTAGCGGATGATGAAGGCGGCCAGACTCCATGCGGCGGGCGATTTGCGGGTTGAGGACGTGCCATCTCCCGGCGAACCAGCGCCTGGCTGGGTGCGGCTCAAGGTGACAGCCGCCGGCATTTGCGGCTCCGACCTCCACAACTTCCGCACCGGTCAGTGGATCAGCCGCGCGCCGAGCGTCGTTGGACATGAGTTCGCTGGCGAAGTGACTGCCGTGGGGGCCGGCGTGTCCCAGTTTGCGCTCGGAGACCGGGTCGTGGCCGATTCGCGCTTCTGGTGCGGCGAGTGTCCTGCCTGCCTGGCCGGCCGGCATAATGTCTGTGCCAGACTGGGCTTTGTAGGCGAGATCTGCGACGGCGGCTTCGCGGAAGAGACGCAGCTGCCGGCGCGGCTGCTTGTGCGCCACGACCCCACGCTCGATCCCGCGATCGCCGCCATGGCGGAGCCGCTGGCGGTCGCCCTGCACGCGGTGCGGCGGCTGGCGGCGCCGGCCGCAGCGCCGGTGCTTATCGCTGGTTGCGGCCCGATCGGCGGATTGGCTGCGCTGCTCCTGTCGCGGCCAGGCGAGAGACAGGTCCTCGTCGCCGACCGCAATACGGCGCGTGCGGAGCTTGTGGCCAAGGTGAGCGGCGCGACCGTCGTCGACCTGGACGCCCTGCCCTGTGATCCCAATCTGCGCCATGCCCCCAATCTGCGCCATGCCATCGACGCGACGGGCAGCGTGGCGGTGATGGCGCGGCTGCTCGATGTTTTGGCCGGCGGCGGCACGCTGGCGCTGGTCGGCATTTCGCATGGCCGCCTCGACCTCGACCCCAACTTGCTGGTCGAGCGCGAGATCGCGCTTGTCGGCTGCCACGCCTTCGCCGACGAGCTTGCGCCGGCCGTCTCGATGCTGGGCGATCTCGCGCCCGCGCTGTCGCGCTTCGTGTCCGACGAGATCGCGATCGGCGAAATTCCCGCCGCTTACCAGCGCCTGATCGCCGGCGTGAGCGGCGGGTTGAAGACCATCGTCCGGATGGAGAGCGGACGATGATCAGGCTTACCGAAACCGCCGGGCCGCTCTACGAAAAGGTCAAGGACTACGTGCTTGGCAATATCGGCAGTGGCAACTGGCCGAAGGACCGCAGGCTGCCTTCCGAAAACGAGCTGGTCAGCACGCTCGGCGTCTCGAGGATGACGGTGCACCGGGCGCTGAGGGAACTGACCTCGGAAGGCCACCTGCTGCGTATCCAGGGCGTAGGCACCTTTGTGGCGCCGCCGAAACCGCAATCGGCCCTCATCGAAATCAGGAACATCGCCGGCGAGATCGCCGCGCGCGGCGCACGCCACAGGGCCGAGGTCATCGTCCTCGAGAAGATTCGCAACCCGGCGCTGGACCTCGTCGTCGCCTTCGAGTTCACGCGCCGCAGACCGGTCGCCCATTCGATCATCGTGCATTTCGAAGACGATGTGCCCGTCCAACTCGAGGAACGCTTTGTCAATCCGGCGCTCGCACCGGACTACCATCGGCAAGATTTCGTGGCGACCACCACTTACGACTACCTGCAGCGGGCGACGCCGCTGACGGAAGTGGAGCATGTGATCTCGGCCGTCGCCGCAGAAGAGATGGCGGCCCGCCATTTGAAGATCCGACCCGGCGACCCATGCCTGCTCCTGCATCGGCGGACCTGGTCGGGCGCGGCGGTCGCCACCGTCAACAAGCTCACCTATGTCGGCAGCCGCTATTCGCTGGGCAGCCGCTACGCGCCCTCACCCGCCGCATGAGCAGCGACAGCCCGCCAGGCAGGGCGGGCGGCGCTATCGGCCAAACGGCTGCCTTGATAGGCAATCAGCTCCGCCTGCGCCGCCTTTTTTCTTGTTGACGCCGATCAGATCATTTCGGCTCAAGCCTGGCCGCCGGTCAAATTGCACCGGAGCGGCCAGACTGATTGGCCGACCGTTCAAACCAAACCGGGGACCACGAAAACCAGCCAGGCCATGACAGGGCCGATGATGGCGATAAGCGCGCTGTAGATCAGCAACGTATTCAGCACGCCCTCGCGCTCTGCTTCCCGGGCATTGGCGACGACCAGCGCACCGTTGGTCGAAAACGGGCTGGTGTCGACGATGGTGGTGGAGATCGCGATCGCCGCAACCACACCTATGGCACTGATCTGTCCCTGCAGGAGGAAGGGCACGGCCAGTGGAATGATGGCTCCCAGCAATGCCGTGGACGAGGCGAATGCCGATACAATGGCGCCGGTGAAGCAGAGGAGGAGTGCAACCAGCAGCGGCATGCCCAGGCTTGAAATGCCTTGGGCGACGTAGTCGATCGTGCCGATCTTCTCCATGACGCCGACATAGGTGATGATGCCGGCGATCAGGAGCACCGTCGACCAGCTGACCTTGTCGATCGCTGCCTTTTGGGTCTTTGGCGAGAGGAGCGCGAGCGCGACCGCGACGGTGATCGCCACCAGGCCGACATTGAACTTGAAGACAAGTGCGCCGACCGCGAGCGCGGTTAGGCCGACTAATGTCGTCAGCCTTTCCGTAGTCAGGTCGGAAAGCGCCGACACATTTTTTGTCTGCTCCTCAAAGACGTGATGGCTGATCGGAGTAGCCGGCGTGCCGCCGTGGCCGACGATTGACTGCGTGACGCCTTCGGGGTGGAGGTCAGGCAGCGGTCCCGACGCGACCGAATACTTACGCAGCACCTTCGAGCCGCCGAAGACGAAGAATACGAGGACGGCGATGGCCAGATTGAAGAAGAAGCTGGAGAGAAACAGTGATGTCGGCGCGAACGGCAACCCCGCCTTTTCGACGATCTGGTTGGTAATGCCGCCATAGACGCTGATCGGCGAAAAGCCGCCCGCCTGTGCACCGTGAATAACCATCAATCCCATCATGACCGGATTGATGCGGTACTGGAACGCAAAACCCAGCGCCACCGGGGCCAGGATGGCGACCGCCGCAGGTCCAAGCGCACCGAAGCCGGTGATGACGGCCGCGACCAGGAACATGACCCAGGGAATCCACGCCACATGTCCGCGCACCAGTTTGACCGCGCCCTCGACCAGCCAATCGATAGTACCGTTGATCTGGGCGATGGCGAACAGGTAGGTAATGCCGACCAATGTCAGGAAGAGGTCGCTCGGGAAGCCAGCAAATATTTCCGCCGGCTTCATCGCCATGACGAGCGAGCCGACCAGAAAGGCGCATGCGAAGGCGAGCGCGCCCATATTGATCGGCTGCATGGTGGCGATCACGAACATGCCGATCAGCAGCGCAATCGACAGAATCTGGATGTTCATAGCTTCCTCCCTCGGGAAACGCCTTCAGGCGCCCGTTCTCATTTCCATCGGTGGTAGATCAGCCTGCGTTGGTCTCGCTCCCAAGCACCAACGCAGGGTCGTCAGCGCCTCCTAGAGCCGGATGATTTCAGGAGTCGACCTGAAATCTGAATCCGGCTCTAAATCAAAGAGATAGAGCATGATGTCGTCCGAAAACCGCTTCACACTTTTCGGCATNAATCCGGCTCTAAATCAAAGAGATAGAGCATGATGTCGTCCGAAAACCGCTTCACACTTTTCGGCATCATGCTCTAGGAGGCGGGCATGTAAAGGTTGCTGAACCGGTCGCGCAGAAGGTTCTTCTGCACCTTTCCCATGGTGTTGCGCGGAAGGTCCTCGGCGAAGATCACCCGTTTCGGCTGCTTGTAGCGCGCGAGGCGGTCGCGCAGCGCGTTCAGCACGGCCTTTTCGTCCATTGTGGCACCGGGCTTGAGCACCACGATGGCCGTCACCCCCTCGCCGAAATCCGGATGTGCAATGCCGACGACCGCACTCTCGGCGACGCCGTCGAGTTGATCGATCTCACCCTCGACTTCCTTCGGGTAGATGTTGTAGCCGCCGGAGATCACCAGGTCCTTGTCGCGGCCGACGATGTGGAGATAGCCCGCCTCATCGATCTTGCCGAGGTCGCCGCTGATGAAATAGCCGTCCTTGGTGAACTCCGCCGCGGTCTTTTCAGGCATCCGCCAATAACCCCGGAAAACGTTCGGGCCCTTGATCTCGATCATGCCGGTTTTGCCTGGTCCGAGCGTCTCGCCGGTGGCCGGATCGGTGACCCTCACCGACACGCCCGGGAGTGGGAAACCTACTGTCCCTGCCCTTCGCTCGCCGTCATAGGGGTTTGAGGTGTTCATGTTGGTTTCGGTCATGCCGTAGCGTTCGAGAATGGCGTGACCGGTGCGCTGCTCGAATGCGGCGTGCGTTTCAGCGAGCAACGGCGCCGAGCCGGAGATGAACAGCCTGATGTTGGCGACCGTCTCCCGGTTCAGGCCCTCATGCTGCAGCAACCGGACATAGAAGGTCGGCACGCCCATCATCAGCGTCGCCCGCGGCATCAGAGAAAGGATTTCCTCCGGATCGAACTTTGGCAGCAGAAACATCGAGGCGCCGGCGATGAGTGTGACATTGGTCGCCACGAAGAGCCCATGCGTGTGAAAAATCGGCAGCGCGTGGATCAGCCGGTCGGCTGCCGTCACCTGCCACCATTCGCGCAGTGCTATTGCATTGGACAAAAGGTTGTCGTGCGTCAGCATTGCGCCCTTGGAACGGCCGGTGGTTCCAGATGTGTACAGGATCGCGGCGAGATCGTCAGGCGCGCGCGCCGCGTCGAGAAAATCGTCAGACTCGTCCCGGGCCAACTCCATGAGCGACCCGGCGCCGTCCGCATCGAGCGTTTCGACAATCGCGCCGTAGCCGTGCGCGATCGTCTCGACATCAGTTCGCGACTTCGAGGAGACGATGACGAGCCGCGGTTCGGCGTCACCGATAAAATAGTCGAGTTCAGCCAGCGTATAGGCGGTATTCAGCGGCAGATAGATCGCCCCGCAGCGCACGCATGCGAGATAGAGCATCAGAGCCTGCGGGCTCTTGTCCACCTGGACCGCGACGCGGTCGCCCGGGCGAACGCCGAGCACATCAATTGCGCTGGCGATCTGTCCGGAGAGCCGCAGCGCATCTGCATAGGTCCAACGCTGACCATCAATAGTCTCGATGAAAATCGACTCGCCTGACTTAGCGGATGCTCGCATGGCGTCGAACAGATGATTGCTCATTGAACTCCTCCCAATCTGCTTATTAGGTTTTCTGCATTTCGGTGCGGCGTCGATGAACCGGGGCCGCGATATCGGTGTCGGTCGAAGCGGTTGCCGCCAGTTTTCTTACCTCCGGCGAAGCGGCTATTTCGCCATGCTGCGCCAAGGCTTCGTGGTTCGCCTCGATGTCGTCCAACTTGTAAAAGTAGTTGACCATCAAGCCGTGGGACTGCCGCATCGCCTTGGCGGAGCGATCGGCGAGGAAGTTCAGCCGTTCAAGGCGAGCGCCGTTGCCCAAATGAAAACGCGCCACAGGATCGACCGGCCGTCTGCCGGTGGCTCGTTCCCTAATGAAATAGCGTGCGGCGAGCGGGAGAAGCACCGCTTCAACGGCCTGTGCCTTCTGCGGATTGTCCGCCCAGCCCGGATCGTCCAGCAGCTCGAGCGTCTTGAGGGTCCGATCATCGAGGCTGGCATCGGCCGCCTTGCGCAGTTTTGCCAGCCAGCCAGCGAAACCCGGAACCGGCGACAGCGTCACGAAGGTCTTCAAGCCGGGCAGGTCGCGGCGCAAATCCTCCACCACCTGCTTGATCAGAAAATTCCCGAAAGAGATGCCACGCAGTCCGTCCTGGCAGTTGGAGATAGAATAGAAGACAGCGGTGGTGGCGTCCTGGGCCGTGATCGGCGAACGGTTTACATCGAGCACATCAGCGATGGCAGAGGGAATCGCCCTGGTCAGCGCAACCTCGACGAAGATCAGCGGATCGTCTGCGAGACGCGGGTGGAAGAACGCAAAGCATCTGCGGTCGGCTGGAGCTAGCCTCCGCCGCAGCTCCTCCCAGCCGGCGATTTCATGCACCGCCTCGTATTTGATGATCTTCTCCAGGATGTCAGCTGGCGTGGACCAGTCGATCGGACGCAGGGTCAGAAAACCGCGGTTGAACCATGAGCCGAACAGGTGGGCGAAGTCGGCATCGACAGCGCGAAACGGTTCCGTCGCATCCTTCATGGCCAATAGGCGTTCGCGCATCTCCACCAGCCTTGCCGTGCCTTTGGGGGCCAGGTTCAGTCTGCGCACCAGTTCCTGGCGACGCGGCTCGGCGGCCTGGTGCAGTTCGATGACGGCGTCCGAGCTCCTGTCGCTGCGGTAGCGCTCGATGGCTTTGTCAAGCTTGGCGATGTCTGGGCCGAACTGTTCGTGCAGCATACGCGCGAAGTCTTGCTGACCGGCCGCGTCCAGTTGGGCCCAGCGCTGAAGGACCTCGGCGGCCAATGCCATGCCCGAGGCCTCGCCCCGGCTGGACAACAGCATGTCGCAGAGTGTTTCGATATTCGTCTCGGCTTGGACCGGTTCGCTGCGCGCCCCTGCCGCAACCAGCCTGCGGCCGCGATCGGTAATGCTTTGCACCATATCGCTAAAGAACGAGATGCCTGCCATGTCGGAGTCCCTCCTGGCAAAAAAATCGAAATCGGCGCAAGCAGACCCGCCGCGCGGCCTCGACGCGTGCCGGGTGCTCGGATGCGTCCACCCATTTGTGTGCGACTTGCCTTTTGTGGTATTGTTCTTAAACGTTCTTGTACGCAAAGTCAATGTTCTTGCATACAAGATTTATCATGCTGCATTGGAAGGCCCAGAAAATGTCGGAGAATGTCGTTCAGCGCCTACGTGACGAGATTGAAAACGGCATAATCTCGAACGACTTCGCCCCCGGTGCACGACTGGACGAGGTGCAATTGGCAACACGCTTCGGCGTGTCGAGGACGCCGGTGCGCGAGGCGCTGATGCAGTTGAACGCAATCGGGCTGGTGGAGATCCGGCCGCGCCGGGGTGCCGTGGTGATCGATCCGGGACCGCACCGCATTTTCGAAATGTTCGAGGTGATGGCGGAACTTGAAGGCTTGGCCGGTTCGCTGGCCGCGCGACGGTTCACCGATGCCGATCGCACCACGATCCTGGCCGCGCATGCAGATTGCGAGCGTTCGTCTTCGGCCGGCAACAGCGACGCCTATTATTACGATAACGAGCGCTTTCACAAAGCTATCTACACTGCCAGCCACAGCGGTTTTCTGGCCGAGCAGTGCGTCGCACTGCATCGCCGTCTGCAGCCCTACAGGCGTCTCCAACTGCGCGTGCGCAACCGCGTTGCCACGTCGTTCGCCGAGCATGGCGCGATCGTGGAAGCAATCCTCGCTGGCGACGCGGAGCAGGCGCGCACGCTCCTGCGGCAGCATGTCAGCATCCAGGGCGAACGCTTCAGCGATCTTGTAGCGACGCTGGCGAGCAGATAGTCCGTCACAAGTCGAGCCTCTCGCCTTTCACCGTCGCCTCAATGAAGCCAAGCCGCATGCCGAGGCCGGCATGACAGCGGGCGTGCATCTGAGCAAGCGGGCGTTCCGGTTATCGGAAATCCCGTGTAGCAGCCGCCTGCTACCAGCAAAGCAAATTTTGGCGCTATCTTGATATGAATGGCGAACTTCGCCGAGGCGGTATAGGGTTCACCGCAAAAGAAGAATTGAGCCGTAGAAACGGCGACGCGGAGCGAATCTGGGAGGATTCATGGTCGAGATTATCTCCAAGCGGGATGGCCCGCGGCGCGAGGACGCACAAGTCAAAAGACTGATCGAGCAGAACCGCTCGACCATCGTCCGCCTTGCCGACCAGATCAGCGGTGGCGGCTATTCAGCTTCCAGGAAGCCACGACAGCAACCAAAGGCGGAAGGCCTGATCATCCATGTTGGCGGCGGCGCGGCACCGGTTGCCGAGGCCAAGCCGTCCATCCAAGTCACCATGAACGGCCGCGTCATTTCGAAGGATCGGAACACCGGCCGTCAACTTCATCATATCGGCGATATCCGCGACCGCGGCGGGGACCAGATCTTCGTTCTGGCGACGAAGCAGAATGGCTTCTTCTCGCCGGTCGACGAAACCGTCGCCGAAGCGCTTGCCGAGTTGGACGGATCCCGCCTCGCTGCCACCTATACCGAAGAACAGCTTGCCTTCGACATCGGCGCGAAACTCGGCATCAACTGATCAGGCTAACGCCTGGGCGTGCTTCTTCACGTCCAACTCGCGGCAGCCTACGAACGCGACAGCATACAGAAATGGCATGCCTCAAAGGTTCTGTGATGACTGAATGAAACGCGAGATAGCCCCCAATCAGATGAAGATCGATGCCCTTCCGGCCCGTAGGTCGCTGGCCACCGGCCAAATGGCTCTGAGCAACATCGACTATGACGAGCATGCCACCATGCGCGCCTGGGAAAGTTTCCTGGCTGACGAGCCCAAATGCGCCGGCGATGCTGTCCACCCAAGCCACGTCCGCTCCCTCATTCACGATTCCTGGTATCGCAGTGCCACCGGCGGCATCAACGCTCAAGGCATTGAAGCGCCGCTGAGCAGTGATCGCGACGAAATCGAATATCTTACCCGGGCCAATGCAGAACTGCTTTCGGCGGCGCGGCGGTCGTTCGCGTCGCTTGGCCAGTTACTGGACGGGACCGGCGCGATGCTGGTTCTGGCCGACAGCGACGGCGTGCTGATCGACGCCATCGGCGACAAGAAGACGCTGCATGACGGCATGGATATCCACTTGGCCATCGGCGGCAAATGGAACGAGGATGCCGTCGGGACGAACGGCATCGGTACGGCGCTGTGGACCGGCGAGCCGACTTTCGTGCATGCGGCCGAGCATTTCTGTGCCGGCATCAAATCCTGGACCTGCGCCGGCGCGCCGATTCGCGACCCGCTGGACGGCAAGATCATCGGTGTGGTCGACCTGTCAGGCTATTCGCCGATCTTCAGGCCGCACAACACCGCGCTCGTCGCCGCGACAGCCCGGCAGATCGAAAAGGCATTGGCCGAACAGCAGCAGGAACAGCGCACGCGCCTGCTCGAAGCTTTCATTTCATCGGCTCCCGGCTACCGCCGAAAGGACGGGCTGGTAATCGTCGACCACCGCGGTCGTGCCATCTTCTGCAACAATGTGCCTGATGGCGAGGCCACTGAGATGATGGACGGCCCGATGGAGCCAGGTCGTGGCCGCTGGCTGATGAACCTTCCGTCCTCCGGCTCCGAAGCCGACCTTGCCAGGGCGCTGCCGGCCCATCTGCGATCCTGCCATATCACCCCGCTCAAGCTCGATGGCGACCTCCGCGGCGCGGCGCTGGTGTTCCCCTCCGTGCCGGCAGTCTCCAGTGCGGCGGTGGTCCACCGGGAAGTGAACAAGCATCTTCAGGATGCTGTCGCCATGATCGTCGGCGAAAGCGAAGCGCTGCATGCCGCCATCGACGTCGCCCGCCGCGTCGCCCGGTCGAGCAGCGTAACATCGCTGTTGGTCGAGGGTGAAACAGGGGTCGGGAAAGAGCTGTTTGCGCGGCTTGTCCATGCCGGCAGCCGGCGCACGGCGAACGATCCGTTCATCGCCATGAATTGCGGGGCGATCACCAGGGACCTGTTCGGCAGCGAGTTGTTCGGCCATGTCGCCGGCGCCTTTACCGGCGCCTCGCGTGAAGGCAAACCGGGGGTTTTCGAGCTCGCCCATGGCGGCGTCCTCAGTCTCGACGAGATCGGCGAATTGCCGCTCGAGATCCAGCCGTTTCTGNGCCGTTTCTGCTGCGTGTCCTGGAAGAGCGCGTGGTCAACCGCATTGGCGACAGCCGGGGCCGCCCGGTGGATGTGCGCCTGGTCGCCTCGACCAATCGCGATCTCAAGCACGAAATTGCCGCAGGCCGATTCCGCCGCGATCTCTACTATCGAATTGGCGCGGTTTCGATCACTGTTCCACCGCTGCGCGAGCGTGGCGAGGATGTGCTGCTGCTGGTCGAACATTTCAACCGGCAGATCGCCACCGCAGCGGGCGAGGACCCGCTGGAATTTTCCCAAGAAGCGCTCGATGCCCTGCTCGCCTATCA
Source organism: Mesorhizobium sp. L48C026A00 (assembly GCF_000502375.1). NCBI lineage: Bacteria > Pseudomonadati > Pseudomonadota > Alphaproteobacteria > Hyphomicrobiales > Phyllobacteriaceae > Mesorhizobium > Mesorhizobium sp. L48C026A00. Next base: position 164,130 of record NZ_AYWU01000009.1, read on the forward strand.
ATGGCCGGGCAATGTACGCGAACTGAGGAACCTCATCGGGCGGTTGCATGTCCTGGCGCGGGGCCGAGATATCGGGCTCCACGATCTCCCCGGTGAAATCGCGGCGCCCAGCGCCACGTCCGATGATGGCAAGACCCTGTCGGCCGAGTCGCCAGGAGGCACACTCGTCGAGGCGGAACGCCAGGCGATGAAGAACGCATTGGCAGCCGAGGGCGGCAATCTCAGTCGGGTCGCGCGGCGGCTCGGTATTTCCCGGCCGACGCTCTATCGCAAACTCGACCAATACGGCATCCGCCGCGGTTTCCTCTAGGATCAGAACCCGTCACCGGCACAAAAGCGCCGCGCGGCATTCGCGCCACTGGCTGGGGAAAGTCATGCCAATGGTCAGCGAAATTACCACAGCAGCGCCGATCTTGGTTATGACGCTTGGACCCTTTCTCTCCGTCTAGATGTGACCGGACACCGCGTCCGCGCGAAATCCGGTCCATACATTTCAGGGCACGATGACTCCGCGACCGGTGAACCGACGGTTCTTGAAATCGTCGAGCGCGGTGTTGATGCTGGCAAGGTTGTATTCGGTGTAGTGCATCTTCACCTTGCCGTCGGCGTTGAGCTCCATCAGTTCGACAAGCTCGATGAAATTGCCGACCAGGCTGCCGCCGATGTTGATCTCCTCGATGACGAGATGGGCGGTCGGCACATTGATATTGCCGCCATAGCCGACGACGAACAGTTGCCCGCCCTTGCGCACCATCTTCCAGCAGATGTTTTCGACGCCGAGCTCGCCGACGAAATCGATGACCACATGGGCGCCTCCGCCGGTGATCTGGCTGACCTCCTCGATGACGTTCGGTCCGCCATCGAGGACGAAGTCGGCGCCGAGATCCTTGGCCAGCACCTGTGCTGCCGGCTCGCGATCGACGGCGATGATGCGGCAGCCCGAGATCGCGTGCAGCGATTGCAGCGCGATGTGGCCGAGCCCGCCTATGCCGAGCAGCACACAATAGCTCCCTGGTCGCAGCAGTTTGGCGGCGCGCTTGGCGGCGCGATAAGCGGTGATGCCGGCGTCGGCAAGCGGCGCCACCTCGATCGGCGTGACGTTGGCGTTCAGCTTGATCAACGAACGCTCGCTGGTGATGAAATACTCCGCGAAACCGCCATTCATGCCGAGGCCCGGAAATTGGCCGTTATCGCAGTACATATCCTCGCCGTGGCGGCAGTTGAGGCAGATGCCGCACGAGCGGAAGGGGTGGCAGATCACGGCGTCACCGCGCTTGACCGACCTGACGCCGCTGCCGACCTCCTCGACCCAGCCTGCATTTTCATGGCCCATGATGTAAGGCAGCAGCGTCCCCTCTGGATCCATGGTCGGCTTCCACACACCCTCGATGATGTGGAGGTCGGTGCGGCAGAGGCCGGCGGCACCTACCCGCACTATGACCTCGTCGGGAGCGGTAATGGTCGGCGCCTTGACCTCCTCGACCCTGAGCTGGACGTTCATATGCGGGTCGTATTCGTACAGTCTGGCAGCTTTCATCGTCGTATCCTTTCAACGTCGAGATTGTTCGGATTGCTTCAGGCACGGCCGAGCTTTTCAGAACCGCCACCGCGAGCCGGTCCGGCCGTCGGGTCCTCGTCCTCGGCGAGATGGCCGATCAGCGTTTCGGTGGTCAGGATCAGCGTCGCGACCGAAGCTGCGTTGGCGAATGCTGTGTAGGTGACGCGGACCGGATCAATGATCCCTGCCTCGAACATGTTCTGGTAGCTGCCGGCAGACGCGTTGTAGCCGTAGCCGCCGTTGATGCGCGTGACTTCCGCCACGACCGCTTCGGGATCGGCGCCGGCATTGACGGCTATGCGCCAGAGCGGCCGCGACAGCACCGATCGCACCAGGCGCACGCCTTCGGCGACATCGCCGTCGACGTCTGCCGCCACCTTGTCGAGCAGCGGCGCGATCTGGGCAAGCGCCGAGCCACCTCCGGCGACCACGCCCTCTTCGGATGCGGCGCGCACCGCATTCAGCGAATCCTCGATGAGCTGAATGGTTCGCTTTTGCTCGACCGGCGTGACACCGCCGGCATAGAGAATCGCGGTGCCGCCAGAAAGCTTGGCCAGGCGTTCGCGCAACTTGTCCTGATCGATATTCGGCGGCGAAGCTTCATACTGCCGCTGCACCTGAGCGCGACGCGACGCGATTGCCGCGTGGTCGCCGCCGCCGCGGATGATCGAGGTGTAGGACGAACTGGTCTTCACCCGGTCAGCCGTTCCGAGATCGTCGGCGGTGATGTCCTCCAGCCGACCGCCGAGGTCGCGCGCGATCACCTTGCCGCCGGTGATGATCGCCAGATCCTCCATCATCGCCTTGCGCCAATGGCCATATTCCGGCGGATGGACAACGAGGTATTTTCCAGGTCCTTGCTTGCCGAGCAGCGTTACCACGACTTCCGGCGACATTTCCTCGGACACGATCAGCAGCGGCCGACCATCCTCGGCGGCAATGCGGCGAGCCGCATCCAGCGCCTCGGGCTGCTTGATCTTGAGATCGGTCATCAGGATGTACGGCCGTTCGAGAACAGCCTCCATCTTCTCCTGGTCAGTCACCATGTGATGAGAGAGATAGCCGCGGTCGAAGGACATGCCCTCGACCACATCGAGCGTGGTCTCGGTGGTGACGCTGAAGTCCGTGGTGATGACGCCTTCGGCCCCCACCCGCTGGTGGGCTTCCGCCACCAGTGCGCCAAGCTTGGCATTGGTCGCCGCAATGTTGGCGACCGAGGCGAGAATGCCGTTGCCCTTAGCCGGTTTGGCCGAAGCCTTGAGCGCCGCCACCACCGCTGTCACGGCAAGGTCGATACCCTTGCACAGATCGACGGATTTCACGCCGCGTTCATTCGCCTCCACACCGCCCTGGATGAGAGCGTTGGCGAGCACGATGGCAGTCGTGGTACCGTCGCCGGCGACCTCGTTGGTTTGCATCGACACTTCGCGAACGACCTGCGCGCCCATGTTTTCGAAACGGTCGTGCAATTCGATCTCGGAGGCGATGCTGACGCCGTCACGGGTCACCATCGGCGTGCCGATCGGCCGATCGATCATCGCGTTCATGCCTTTGGGGCCGAGCGTCGGCTCGACGGCAGCGGCCAGCCGGAAGACGCCACGGGCGAGAGCACGACGGGCGTCGGAGTTGTGAAGCATTATTTTGGGCATGATTCCTCCTTCCGCCTTACGGGCGGGTTGTTGGTTAGGGGCCTCGTGCAAGGGAGGCCGTTGTTTTCGGCTCTACTTCAGGCGGTCGGCGCGGCTCGTGCCGGCACGCGATCCATGATGAAATCGACCAGTGTCGGTTCGCCGTCGACCACATACAGTTCCTTGTATCTGGTCTGCTTGAGCCCACGGCAAAGCGCGCCGTTGAACTCCATATTGACGCGCACACCGCGCAGTTCAGCGAGATGGGCGCCGAGTGCGGCAGTCTGTATGCGTTGCCCTTCCCAGGTCACGAAGACAGGATCATCCGCCCGGCGGCCGGGAAAACGCTCGATCAGAGCCGCCCGGTATCTCGGCTTCTGTTTGGCCGCTTCGCCCGCCTCGAGCCGCGCGACGTCGTATGCCGGCAGGTCCATGCCGAGGATTTCCCGATCCGTCAGACCATGCTGCCGAAGGCCCCGCAAAACCGCCTCCTGGCGCCGCTTGAATGCCTTCATCCTGAAGGTTTCGCGCAAGGCGCCGAGATCCTGATCCTCGGCAAGTTCAGCGAAAATATCGCCGAATGTCTTGCCGGCTGCCATGCCGCGATTGACCTCTTCCGCGAACATGTGGTCGTGCAGCTTGACGCGATAGGCCGGCGACCATGAGAGTTGGTCGAGCGCCTTGCGGACGCCGTCCAGCATCAGGAACGCGAAGTTGGGCGAGCACCAGTAGGTCGGCAGGCGGAAATCTATCTCCACGCTGCCATCGCCCGTCATCACGGCTCGCTCGACGAAGCCCATCTCGGTAATCGGTTCGTCGAGTTCGGGGTCATTGACCTCACCAAGGCACCGCCAGAGCTCCTTCTCGCGGTTGCCGGAAACGCTGGCGGCGGTTGCCATGGCCCCTACTCCGCCGCGATGCTGAAGGGCGAACTGGCGAGCGCCTTCTTCTTGGCTGCGATGTCGATGTTGTAGAGACGCGCGGCATTAAGACCGAGGATCTTCTCCTTGATCTCGTCGGTCAGTTGCACGCCGCGTTCTGCGGCGATGTCGTCGGGGATCTGGTAGGCCCAGAATTTCTCGACCAGCCAGCGTGGCGTCCAGATCGCGTAGTCGGAACCGAACAGGATTTTCTCCGGCCCGATCCAGAACAGCAGTTCGGCGATGACCTCGCCGAAATAGCGCGGGCGGGAATGGATGAAGGGCAGCGCTACCGCAAGCCCGCCATAGACGTTGGTTTCCTGGGTCGCGATCCAGCAGAAATCGTCAAGACGCGGCAGGCCGCAATGCTCGATGACCCAGTTGAGGCCCTGGAAATCCGTCGCCGCATGATCGACGTCATGCACGTCGAACGCATCCTTCGAGAGCGGCAGGATCGTCGGGCCCTTGTGGACGTGAATGTTCCTGATGCCAAGCTTGTCGCAGAGTTCGAAGCATTTGTAGGCATCGGGATCGGTGAGCTTCCAGCCCTTGGAGGCGCCGTTCCATTCGGCCGTGTACATCTTCACGCCCTTGACGTCGTAGGTCTCCTTGAGGAAATGGATGTACTCAAGCGCCTTCTCACCGTCCCGCGGATCGAAGGCGCCGTTGACGATGAAACGCTCCGGATAACGCTTGGCCACCTCGGCGTTGCGCTCGATCGTGTTGAAGCCGTTCTTGTAGAAGTCCTTGAGATAGGTCGACTGGACGATCGCCATGTCATCTGGACCGTCGATGAACAGGTCGCGATAGAGATCGTCGGCACTGTATTTCTCGAACTTGCTCTTCTCCCACAGCTGGTCCTTGGGGCTCATCCCCGTGTGATAGGCGTAGAAGCAATCGATAAACTGCTTGCCGTGAATATTCTTCTGGTTTTCCGGGCTGCCGTCCCAGAAATGGGTGTGGCCGTCGACCACGAAAATATCCTTGCCTTCCGGTGTCCTAAACATTCTTTCCTCCGCAAGATGCGTGTTGATCGGTTCGGCGTGCCGCAACCAGCCGGCACGCCTGATTTTTTGCTGGCTATTCGATGTATTCGAACATCTCGTCCATGTTGCCGAACAGGATCACGGTGTTGTCGTCGATGCGCACCATCCGCCCGTAGTGGGTCGAGCTGTTGACCTCGAACGTTTCCGCCGTCATCTCGCGGCCGAGATATTCGCTGATCTCGTCCATTTTGAAGATCAGTTTGCCGGTGCCGTCGATCCGGATCATCGCCGGTTGGTAGGTTACGGTCACGTTCGGCTTCAGGCCCATGAATTCAGCGATGGCCCTGGCTTCCACCGAGTCGTTCATGGTGACGCCGCACTGATGCGAAATCGTCTGTTCGAAGGTGATGTCCTTCATCGCCCTGAAGATGTTGGATTGCGATGCGTCGCGTGCTGCAGTTGACATGACGGTTTCTCCCTGTGTCAGCGCTTGAGGCCAAGTTCGCGGAGTATCTGACCAATCCGTTCCTCGGATTTGGCACGGACATCCGCAAATGCGACCGGCTTGGAATGCGGCATCGACCAGATCGGCTGCAGGCCGGTGGCTGCCTTGTCGGCGAGCGCGCCGTGTTTCTCGACCCAGCCCTGGAAGAGCTTCTTGTTCGCCGCGCCGTGCTTCTCGTCGTTGGCGAGCATGTGCATGAGGTCGATCGTGTTGGCGAGGTTGCGTTCGTAGTCGGCCTCGGCGGCCGAGATCACCGCAGGCGTTATGAAGTCGTGGTTGGCGGCGGCGATCTGCATCAGGAAGCCTGAGCGGAATGCTTCCCCGACCAGCGGCTCGAAGACGATGTTGATGGCGAAATACTGTTCGAGATAGTCGGTCGCGCCCATGATGGTTTCGACCGCCTCGCGGGTACCTTGCCAGTTGTTGTCCTCGAGCCAGGCCTTCTTGCCAAGTTCGTCGTCCCAGCCGGGAAGGTCCATGCCGATCTCGGCAAGGTAGAGCGTGATGTCCTGGGCAAGCCGAAGCTTGTAGGACGAGTTGGTCAGCGTCGCGTTGTTGATCATCTGGGTGTAGCCGTAGCGCTGCGCCTGCATCAGCGAGGTGCCGAGCCCGAATTCGGAGTGCTTCCAGGCGCCGAGCTGCGTCTGCAGAATCTTGACCCAGGCCTTGTCGAAGGTCTTGGGCGCCCCCGACTTGCGGGCGTTGTTGATGACGCTCTGCACCATCGTCTCGATTTTCGACTGGCGCTGGTAGTGCGTGCGTTCCCACTCCTGATCGGGGGCGCGAAAGGCATGCCAGTTGGAACTCTGCGCAGCAGTGTTCTGCTTGACATAAGCGCCCTTGCCGTCGGCAAAGGAGATGATCCAGTCCTGGATCAAGTAACGCTCCGGGTCAGGCTGCACGTCGACCGTCATGTCTTCGTAGTGCGTGGCGCGCTGGCCCTTCGGGTCGAAATACCGGTACTTCCGGCTGTCGGAATCGGCAAAGATCGCCGCGCCGGCGGCTCCGGATCCGACTGAACTCGAGATAGCTGGCATAGTCTTCACTCCCTTGTTGCAGTTATGGTTGCAGTTGCGTGGCCGTCCCCACAGTGGGTCGGCGTAGCACCTGTCGATGTGGTGAACTTGTCGAAGAAGATCCGTTCAGTCTCGAACCCGTTCATGAATAGAACCGGCTGAAGCGCATCGATCATCGGTGGCGGGCCACATGCATGGACATCGCCCTGCCCGTCGACCGCAAGTTGCTTGAGCTTGGCGTCGACACTCTGGTGTACGAAACCGCGTTCGCCTTCCCATTCGGCGTCATCAGTCGCGTGCGACAGCACGGGAATGAAAGTGACATCCGAATGCTGGCCGATCAGCTCGGCGATCCTGTCGAGATAGAACAGGTCGTTGCGGGTCCTGGCACCGTAGAAGAAATAGACCGGACGTTTCTCGCCGCTCTTCAGATGGTCGTTGAGGATCGACCAGATCGGCGACATGCCCGAGCCGGCGCCGACCAGGACTAGGGGTCCTTGCCGTTCTTCGCGACGGAAACAGGTTCCGTAGGGTCCGACGACGGTGACTTCGGCTCCAACCTTGATTCCTCCGGAATCGAGTTCTCCAGAGAACTTTCCCTCAGGGTATTTTTTGATGATGAAGCAGAGTTTTTCGGTTTGGTCCGGCGTATTTGCCATGGAGAACGAGCGCGTAATCGTCTCCCCTTTTTCCGTGGTAACCGTGATGTCGACATATTGCCCCGCCCAGAACTTTATCGGCGAGCCGAGTTCGATCTCGATGCCGCGAATGTCGTGGGTCAGGTGCTCGATCAGAGCAATCCGGCCGTTGAACGTCTTCACGGCGATCGCTTTCGCCAAAATCTCCTCGTCGTAGTTGAGAAGCTCGACTTCCAGATCGGAGTAGGCGATGCAGCGGCACAAAAGGACGTGGCCGCTCTCCTTCTCCATGTCGTTCAGCGCGAAAGTCGAGTATTTCAGCATGTCGACTTCGCCTTCGAGCAACACGCTCTTGCAGGCCGAGCATTGCCCTTCCTTGCAGCCGTGCGGCAGGGCGATGCCCTGGCGGAAAGCGGCGTTGAGTACCGTTTCGCCATTTTCGACATCAAATTCGACGCCGACCGGGCTGAGCCTGACCGTGTGGGTTTCCGACATACGGACCTCCAGTGAAAGGAAGGGGCGGGACGAACCCGCCCCCCTTTGGCCTGATCAGTTGCAGGGGGTGATCGTGAAGCCGGCCCGGTATTCCGCCAGGTGCTTCTCACGGTCCGCGGGTGACATGGCACGCAGCGCGTTGAGCGGCGACCCGAGCTTGTTGCCGCGCACGTCGTCCAGCGTCCACATCTCCTTGTCGGCGAAACGCATATGCGGCTGCGGGACCAGCGTCTTGCCGTCAGAGCGGACGAAGTTCAGGTCCTTGATGGCATCGGCCAGATCCCAGCCGTCATAGAGCGTCTCCCATTCGCGCTTGCCGCTGAAGCGGCCCATCGCGGGTGTCGGGCGGCCCTGATATTCGTCGGCGAACGCCACGGTGGCAGTCCACTTGTCGAGTTCGTGGGCGAAGGTGTGCAACTGGCCGTCGATCTCGCCGACCACCATATCCTCGCGGATCAGGCAGGGAACAAGGCAGGACCAACAGCGATGTGGATAGACGTAGCCGACGTCGCTGTTGAACAGCAGTACCTTCTCGCCCTTGTGGCTGAGCTTGGCGTACCATTTCCAGAAGTCGCCGAATTCGGCGTACCAGCCTGGATATTTGTGCTCGAACCACTCGAAGTCCTTGTCGGTCTGAGCTTCGATGCGCCAGAAATTAACCGGCCAGCCGACCGCGAAGAACTGCCCGACCTTGTGGACGTAATTCTTCTTGGTGATGCGTTCCCAGGCCGCCTGGACGTCGTCGTGATGGACCTTGATGCCGTATTTCTCGAGCGGCAGCATGTAGGTGCGGTAGTAGTCTTCATAGATCCAGCGGTGCCACATTTCCGCGTAAGACTCCTTGTTCTTGTCGCGGTTGGTGGTGCCGTATTCGATGAAGGTGCCGATGGCCGCATCGACGATCGCGTGGTTCTGCCAGAAGGCATAGCGCAGGTCGCGCTCGAGCAAGAGGTGATTTTCCGGCTCCTTGAGCGCCGCCATCAGCAGTGAGTGGCCATTACCGATATGCCGGCTCTCGTCGGACTGCACCGACAGGAAGACGGTCGGCAGCGCATAGTCGCCGTTGCGGGCGGCTTCCGAAGGCATGGCGACAAAGAGCGTGTTAGTAAAGGCGGTCTCGGCCACCACGGTCAGGTACATGCAGGCGGCAGTCATGGTGTCGCCGGTGATGAAGCCTTCAGCGAACTGCCGGCCGATGGTCGTGGCGTAGCATTTTCCGAAGGCTTCCTCGGTGATGTCGAAGCCAGCCGGATCTATGTAGTTCTCCATGTACCATTTCTTCAGGTTCATCTGGATCGTCGAGTGCCGGAACTCGTCGATCATCTGCATGGTGAAGCCGGTCCTGAGTTCCTCGCCGGGTGCGATACGAGCGACCATCGCCATCGAGCGGGCGGCGGAGATTTCCGGGAAAGGAATGATCGCCAGGAAGAGCTTCATCCACTCGACCCAGCGCGGTTCCACATTGCGGAACATGTCGCCGCGCAGCGCCGCATCCAGCGCGCCGTAGACCCGGTTGTCCTTCTCTTCCTGCATCGGGAAGTAGGACCGCAGGACCTGCTTCATCGGGTCGCGCGGCGTCTTGTTGATCTTGTAGTCCGTCGGAAACGTCATCGCTTCCTGGACGTAGGAAGGATTCCAGCCGAGATCGGCAATCTTCTTGGTTGCCTCGCCGACGGAGATTCCGCGTTGCGAGGTAATCTTGTTGAGCGTCAGAGACGTCATGGTCATAAGCCTCCACCAGGTTTGAGCCGCAGGTCCCTTGACCCCCGGCATGGAGCGGCGCACAGCACCGCTAGTGAGAGTGCGAACGGCACGACAAAGGGTTGCGCAGTCAGGCGCGACTCATGGTCCGGCCATTCAAGTGGATCGTGGCAAAGGTTCTCGAGGCGTCTGGCAGGGACCGCGGAGCCAACCGCATATGCGATGGGCGTATCGAAGCGAGGTGACCTGCTTCCTCCGTTCCTTCGTTCTTTTGGCACCGCGTCAAAAGCGCGATGGGCTTCTTGTGGAAATGTATAAAGCAAGCGCCGTGCCAACTTGAAAATGGCGCCCGTGCCTGACGCTAAAAACAAATCGCCGCCCTTTCGGCACATGAAGAGGACGGCAACTGTAACGTTCTTTTACAGTTGTAACGTACGCATGTAATATTTAATATCTATTCGCAATTGCGATATATCAAGTTAGCATTCGCTGCAAATTTGAAAAACACACATCATCTATTTTATTCTTCTCCTTTCTCTACTATTTGAGGGCGATGGCTCACGGACGGGCCTCGCACTGGAGAAAAACCGTGGCGAACGACAAAGACAGCCGGAGGCAGCCCGAGCCAATGTCCAGCCAGGCTGATGGCGTCACCGGCGATCTTGTCAGGCTGATGCCCAGTGACCTGGTCTTTGTCATGCGCTTTATGGGCGAGAGCCAACATCGCCTCCAGAGCCACTTCCAAGACTTCATCCGGGCCGAGCTTGCCGCCGGCGGCGTCACCACGGAAACGCATCCGATGATCCATCTGTTCATCGAGAACCATGCGATCCTGTTGCGCGACTTCGTGTTTTCCGGCGTTTCGCTGTCGCGGCAGTTCCGCGTCGAGGAGATCGAGCGCCTTACCGGCGATACGACATCGATGATCCGCGTCGACATCTGGGATCAGTTCAAGAGCCACATCGAAACGGCCGAAAAACAGTTCCAGTCGCAGGCCGGCACATTGCCCAAATTGCTATCGGCTTTCGAAAAACCACCCGGACCGACGGCTGGGACCAAAAATGATGGAGGATCCGATGGGGCAAACTACCAGGCGTGACATGTTGCTCGCCCGCCGGCTCGATCTTGTCGCCAACGTCTCCGCGCTGACTGCCGAGGCGCTGCGGCTCAATCAGATACGCGCCGGTATCGAGATGGATGTGCTGCGCCTGGAACTCGAAATCGGCAGGAGCGGCGCCAGCGCGCAACTGGTGCAGGATTTGCATGAGGCGGAGGAGAGAGCCGCGGCGGTCATGCAGGAAGGCGCGAGGTGCGAGCAACGCATCGCCGCCGCGGAAGCCAACGTCGAGGACGTCGACCGCAGCCTCGCGGCGAAGGTGGGTAATTGACGAAGGGAATGGTCATGAACCAGCACGCGATACAGAACCTGACCTTGTTCGACCTGCTGGCGCGAAGCTGGCGTCGCCCGTCGGCAATCGCCGACCTGCGCTTCAGCGCCGATGGCTCGGCTGTCGCATGCACCAGCGTGGACGGAACGGTCGCCATAGCCGCGGTCGCGGACCAGGAGCCGCCGGAATCGCGGATCAGGGTGAGCGGCGATCTCGGCCAGACGACGATCCGCCCGCGGGAGAAGCCACCGGCACCATTGATCGCCACCGCTGCGTTGGGGGATGGAGACGTCCCGCTCGCCAGCTATTTTTCCTTCGGCTTCCTCGTTGGAACGGCGGCTGGCGAAGCGGTGCATCTGGCCGCGGACGGCAATGTGATGGAGACGCTGGTCAAGATCGACGGGCCAGTCGTCGCCGTCGACCACAACCCCCGGACGACCATCACAGCCGTCAGCAACGGCCAGGATGTCTTCCTGGCACGCGGCCAAGGCGATGCAGTACGACTGCGACACGATGCGACACCGTCCACGGGTGCGCTTGCCTTTTCGCCAGGCGGAAGGCGCCTAGCCTGCGGCCGGGATGATGGACTATCGATCTGGGCGGTCGACGGCGACGCTACCCCGACACGCGACGTTTCTTTTTCGGCGCGCCCGGTGTCGATCCGCTGGAGTGGCGACGGCACATGGCTGGCCTGTGGGCTCGAAACAGGCGGCTTTGCCCTGGTCAGCATGACCGATGATCGCTACGGCATCGTCGCGGGTTTTCCATCGCCGGTCAGGACACTGTGCTGGAGCCGGCCGGAGCATGCGCTGTTTGCGTCGGGCGCCTTCCGGATCGCCGGCTGGTCGATGACCGCTCCGCCACTTGACGGCGACACCTCGGGCGCGCTGGAGACTGGCCGAGCCGGGCTGGTTCCGGTCGAGACAGTGGCTGCGCACCCGGAGAAAAAACTGATTGCGGCCGGCTATGCCAACGGCCGGATCACCATCGCCCAGATCGGCGCGCGAGACGAACTCCTCGTCAGGCCGCTGGGCAGCGCGGTGACCGCGCTTGCCTGGTCCGGCGACGGACGCCACCTGGCGGTGGGCGGAGTCGACGGCGCCGCCGCGATCGTCACCTTTCCCGCACAGATGTTCAAATAACAAAGGCAGGCCCGCATGCAAAAGGAGCACAAAATGCAAACCGAACCCACCCCCGAGGACGAGAGCAAGGACGAATTCTTCGAACGGCTCGCCAAGCTGTCGGAAGAAATGGTGGCCAAACACGGCAAGGATTTCAGTATGGGCGCATTGGTGCTTGCCGCCCGCTGGATTGCCGAAAACCGCGTCGGCCAGTTGAAGACCAACTAAACTCACGACCAATCAATGCGCTCGAAAAGCCAAAGCTCCGAAGGAGCTTTCAGGCGGATTCGCCGTACAGGTTTGCGCAGAGCTGGCTGTGCATGCGATTCCTTCAGATTGCGACTGGCAGTGTCCATCACGGAGCACATTGGGAGCCGGCTTGCTGGTCGGGTGCGGCGGAGCCCCCGTTACGCGCCCTCACCCAGCGGCGGACCGCCAAGAGGGCGGCGCTATCGGCCCAACGGCTGCCTTGATAGGGAAATTAGTTCTGTCTCGTCGGTCACGCCGGCCATGTAGTTGGCAATAATCCGAGACGCGAGCGCCTCACGCTGACCAGTCGATTGACCTTCAAGCTTTGAGCTGCTCGAACGCCCGAGCCAGCAAATCCAACTCGGACGGATCGAAAATACCAGCTTCCTCGGCTTTTCGACGGACCGCCATGGCATCCCTCAAAGACAATCGATTGTCTTGGCAACGTTTGCAGCGATATTGTGTTCCGGGAGGTGGTTCAAGACGAGCCTGGGCGGCGTGCGCTTGCTGGCCCTCTGCCGACAGCAGCTGACGCCAGTGGCCGCTTGCCGGCCTTAGTTATGAGCGCACCACCAGAGGCACCAGACCCTCATGGCGGTGGTCGAGATAACACACAACACGGTCGCCAATGCGCTCGAAGATGAGATCGACTTTCGCCTCGCCAATGGCCAGGTGGCGGATAACGATGTTGTCGATGCCGATAGGCAGCCGCGGGCGTTCCACAGTGATCTCGCGTTTCCAGCCGTCAACCCGAATGCCCAGGCAAGCCTGCAGCATCATGAAAGCGGAGCCAGCCGACCAGGCTTGCGGCAGGCAGGCGACCGGGTAGGCCACCGGTGAATCGCTGGCCGCACGTGTAAAGCCGCAGAACAGCTCCGGCAGCCGCATGTTGAAACGGACCGCCGCCTCGAACATACCGCTCATCAGCTTCACGACGCTGTCTCGTTCGTGATAGCGGGCGAGCCCGGAGGCGCAGAGCGCGGTGTCGTGTGGCCAGATCGAGCCATTATGATATGACATCGGGTTGAATGGGATCTCATCGTCGGCCAGTGTGCGAACGCCCCAGCCACTATGAAGATGAGCAGAGAGCAACTGGCTGGCAAGTGCCTGCGCCCGTTCCGCCGACGGCAACCCGACATAAAGCAGGTGACCGGCGTTGGACGTGCGGACCGCGCATTGCTTGCCTTCTCCGTCGATCGCCAAAGCATAGAAATCGCGGTCCGGCATCCAGAAATGCGTCTCGACCGCCTTACGGATCCTCTCTGCCAGGAGGCTCCAGTGCGCCGCCTTGGCGTCGTCGCCGCGCCTGGCGGCCAGCGCCGCCATTCCTAGATATGCAGCGAAGGCATAACCTTGCACCTCGACCAATGCGATCGGCCCTCTGGGGATGGTGCCGTCGGCATGGAATACGGCATCGGAACTGTCCTTCCAGCCTTGGTTGAACAGACCCGTGTCGGCCGCCCTGTTGTAGGTCACAAAACCTTCGCCGTTGCGGGCTCCGACTTCTTCCATCCAGGCAGTGGCAGCGCCCAGCGAGTCCCACATACGGTCGACGAACGCCTCGTCCCCGGTGCGTTCGGCGTAGGATGAAGCCAGATAGACATAGAGTGGCGTGGTGTCGACGCCGCCATAGTAGCGGCCGAACGGCAACTCGCGCAGCACCGCCATTTCGCCCTTGCGGGTTTCATGCATGATCTTGCCAGGTTCGGCATCGTCGAACACAGAGGTCTCGGTCGACTGATAGTGGGCCAGGAAGGCCAGCACCCCACGAGCAAGGTCCGGATTGAGCCAGAGCATCTGCAAGGCGGAAATCACGCCATCGCGGCCGAAAGCCGTCGAAAACCAGGGGATGCCGGCGTAGGGGTATGGCCCGGTCTCCAGATCGGTCGTCAGCAGCGCGATGTCGGCGCGCGTGCGTGTCAGCCAGTCGTTGAACACGCGGCCGGAGCTGAACACGGTGGCGCCCTGCCGGCGCTTTGAGCGCATGGCAAAGCGGGCTCGCGCAGCGGCGGCGCGAAAGCGGTCGCTGGAGGGGGTCTCTTCGCTGTGGCCGACCTCCAGGTACAATGCTCTGGCGCCGCGCCTTGCCACGCGAATGACGAAATCGGCGTGGTTGGGGTGGACCTCGTCGGGTCGGATCGAAAAGGCGATGACCGACTGACGCGCCACATTGTCGAGGCCTTCATATCGGAACGTCACGCTCGCCTCGCCGACCAGCGCGTCATGGGCGCGGCCGCGGCGGCTGCGCGTGGTGCCGCGCACCTCGAACATATCACGGAAATCGGCGTCGAAGTCGAGCCGGACGGGCAGAACCACCTCGCGCGCGGAGTAGTTGGTGAAGGTAATGCGCTCGAACATGCGATCCTGCCAGATGAACCGCGTCCGATCAATGTGGACGACGCCCGGCAAGGTTTCGCTGCCATTCGGCCCAATAGTGGCCAGGTTGGTGAGATTGGCGGTGAACAGGATATTGTCCTGCGACAGCGAGGCGCCGAGCAGCGACGGCATCCGGCCGCCGATGAACAGGCGGAAGCGCGACAAAACACGCGTGTCGTCACGGAAAAGCCCGTCGCCGGTGCCGCGTATGTCGCCGTAGCTGTCTGCGACGACGAAGCAATCCTCGTGTTTCAGCGCAAATTGCCGATGCGGCTCGCGCGGCGCCGTTTCGTCGATTGCCGGCAGCGCCACGGCTGGATCAATCTTGCGATCTTCGAGTTGAGTGGTCATGGTCAACCCCTCCCGTCCAGAAGCGACCAAGGCGGCTCAGGCGCTGATTCGAGCAGCCGAGCCGTCGCCTTGCTCGGTCAGGTAGACATAGTCATCATTGCGGCATTTTTAGCGCGCTCGTTTTGAGAGCCAAGTGCTTTCGTTATGTCCTCCGAGAGCGAGCCATAGATCGCCACGTAGTCGCGGCACATGCGCTCGACCGTGAATCGCTCTTCAAAAGTCCGTCGCACCTGTGCACGATCGAGGCCGTTTATCCGCCGCACCGCATCCACAGCTCCGTCTGCTGTGTCAACGATCAACCCGGACACACCATCGTCGATGACCTCCGGAACGGCACCGCGCCTGAACGCTATCACAGGCGTGCCACAGGCCATCGCCTCGATGGTTACGAGTCCGAAGGGTTCCGGCCAGTCGATAGGGAACAAAAGCGCTGCCGCATTGCCCAAAAAGTCTGCTTTTCGCCGTTCGTCGATCTCGCCGATGAATTCCACGTTCGAATTTCGAAGCACCTGGGGTTCGACCGTCTCCTTCCAATAGGATTGGTCTACCTTGTCGATCTTGGCGGCGATCTTCAGCGGCATTCCGCTACGCGCAGCGATCTCAATAGCCGTTTCCGGCCCCTTTTCCGGAGAGATGCGGCCGAGGAATGCGAGATAGCCCGAGGCTTTCGGGCGAAACGGCAGAAGATCGCGAGGCAGACCGTGATACACCGTTCCGGCCCAACGGACAGGCGGCATGGGCCAGCGTTGATCGTAAGAAATCGAAACCAGCGGAATGTCATCAAACATCGAATAAAGCTGAGCCAGGTCGGGGAGGTCGAGCCGTCCATGGAGCGTCGTAACGGTTCGCTCGGCAAAGTCCCGGACTACCGGGAAGTGGAAAATATCGATGTGAAAATGCAGCACGTCGAATTCATCGGCCCGCCTGCGCACCTGTTCAAGCATCATCACGTGGTGGGGAATGTCGTGCCGAACCCTGGGATTCAGGCGCAATGCAATATCGCAACACGGGACCAATTCGGCAGAGGTGCGTGAATCACCGCTGGCGAACAAGGTCACGTCATGCCCCTGTCGAACAAGCTCCTCAGTCAGATATGAAACTATCCGCTCGGTCCCGCCATAGGTCCGCGGCGGCACGGCTTCGGTAAGGGGGGCGATCTGGGCAATTTTCATCTGCAACACTTCTCGAAAGCGAAGGTCATCCTTCAAAAAGCTCCGACGGCAATCCCCTTCCTCGCGTTCATTGCAGTGCGGTCCTCCCGGGCCAACTCTCGAAGGGTCGATATGTTCCCGGCGGGAACAATCGCCGCGTCAGGCGAGTTCAACTAGGGACCAAAGGAGAACCAGAATGGCTACGAAGCTTCAGGACACAAAAGCCGTCAAGGGATCGAGCAGCGAGCACGGCGGCAACCGCGCTGGCAATCAGGACAAGAAGGACAAGCCGCAAAAGAGCAGCCAGGCTGCCGGCAAGGATCCAAGGCGTGGCAAGGACTAACCGACGCCCTGCCCCGGAGGCGGACAATAATGGCTGCGACCATCGAGAGGAGTGACACATGGCAAAGACAAACTTGTCTGCGAAAACCAACCAGCCTGTATCGGGAAAGAGGGCAAGCGGCAGCGACAAGGCCAAGGAACCGGCCAAGGGCGGCGCCCAAGCCAGGAACGCCCAGGAATGGGGCGGCGGATCGAAAGCGTCGAAAGGCAAGATCACCCGGGCAGACCGGGAAAACCCCAACTCAAGCCAGCGCAGCTAAGCTTTTCGCATTCATCTAATCAGTCGGCCCAATCAGTCGGGGCGGAATTTCGAACTGCTCGGCCGGATGGGTTCGGATTGGGGTTGGGTTCGGATCCCGGCATGTCTCGCCGGTCGTTGGCGCCGCTTCGACATTGCAATTCGAAAATGATCGAAGGCTCCGTGCCACGGCGCCGGTAATTGCGGCCTTGACGCGATGTGCATTAGGTCGTTTGTTGCGGGCGGAAGTGCCACGGGAGGAAACCATGGAAGTCACCCCGGGGGCGGATGGCCTCGCAGCGCGGTTCCACGTTTTCACGCCGATGACCGGCGAAGGCTTTCGCGCATGAGTTCCGGAGCGATCCTCGAAGCAGCGGGATTGACTAAGGAATTTGGGGGCTTTGTCGCTGTCAACAATGTCAACCTGACGGTGGAGCGAGGATCGGTCCACGCGCTGATCGGCCCCAACGGCGCGGGCAAGACGACCCTCTTCAACCTGCTGACCAAATTCCTCCAGCCAACGCGCGGCGCGATCCGCTACCAAGGCCGCGACATCACCAGGATGCAGCCGGCCGACATCGCGCGGCTGGGCCTTGTGCGCTCCTTTCAGATATCGGCGGTGTTTCCGCACATGACGGCACTCGAGAATGTCCGCATCGCGCTGCAGCGCCGGCGCGGCGACAGTTTCGATTTCTGGCGCTCCGAAAAAGTGCTCTCCAAGTTCGATGGCGAGGGTGCGGCGCTTCTCGCCGATGTCGGCCTGACCGCGTTTTCAGACATCCGCGCCAGCGATCTGTCCTACGGCCGCAAGCGCGCGCTTGAAATCGCGACGACGCTGGCGCTGAACCCTGAAATGCTGCTTCTCGACGAGCCCATGGCCGGCATGGCGCAGGAAGACATCGAGCGCATCTCGGCGCTGATCCGGCGCATCTCCAAGAACCGCACCATTTTGATGGTTGAGCACAATCTGTCGGTCGTCGCCTCGCTGTCGAACCGCATCACTGTGCTCGCTCGCGGCAAAGTCCTCGCCGAAGGCGACTATGCTGCCGTTTCCAAGGATCCGCGCGTTATCGAAGCCTATATCGGGGCCGGACATGCCTGAAGTTGAACTTGCAAGCAGGCCGGCTGCTGGCCCCTCGACGAGACCCCTGCTTCGCGTCGATGGCCTGCAGGGCTGGTACGGCGAGAGCCATGTGCTTCACGGCGTCAGTTTCGAGGTTGGCGAAGGTGAAGTGGTGACGCTGCTCGGCCGCAATGGCGCCGGCAAGACGACGACGCTGAAGGCGATCATGGGAATTCTATCCAGGCGCTCGGGCTCGGTCACCTATGAAGGTCGGGAAACGATCAAGCTGCCGTCGCGGTTGATCGCACAGATGGGCATCGCCTACTGCCCCGAGGAACGGGCGATCTTTTCCAGCCTCTCTGTCGAGGAGAATTTGATGCTGCCGCCGCAGGTGCGCCCCGGTGGGCTCACCGTCGAGCAGATTTTCGAGCTCTTCCCGAACCTGAAGGAACGGCTTTCGAGCCAAGGCACCAAGCTCTCGGGCGGCGAACAGCAGATGCTCGCCATCGGCCGGATCTTGCGGACGGGCGCCAAGCTCTTGCTGCTCGACGAGCCGACCGAAGGGCTTGCGCCGGTCATCGTGCAGCAGATCGGCCGCACCATTGGCCGGCTCAAGGACGAGGGATTCACGATCGTGCTCGTCGAACAGAATTTTCATTTCGCCGCGTTGGTCGCGGACCGTCACTACGTGGTGGAACAGGGGCGCGTGATCGACACCATCCCCAACCACGAACTCGACGCCAACATCGACAAGCTGCACGCCTATCTCGGCGTCTAGACATCATCAACGGCGCGTTGCGCCGCAATCGGAGGGAAGTAGCGATGAAAAAAATGGGATTTGTCCTGGCTTCGACGGCGAGCCTGATGGCCGGCGCGGCCTATGCCACAGATGTCAAGATCGGCGTTCTGAATGACCGTTCCGGCATCTATGCAGACATCGCTGGCGAAGGCTCGGTCATCGCGGCCCAGATGGCGGTCGAAGACTTCAAGGCGACGGACAAGGGCATCAATGTGTCGATCGTCTCCGCCGACCACCAGAACAAGCCGGACGTCGGCTCGAACATCGCCCGCCAGTGGTACGACACCGAAAATGTCGATGTGATCGCCGATGTGCCAACCTCGTCGGTGGCGCTCGCCGTCAACGAGATCACCAAGGAGAAGAACAAGATCTTCCTCGCCTCTGGTCCGGCCTCGTCCGACCTCACCGGCAAAGCCTGTTCGCCCAACACCGTCCACTGGACCTACGACACTTGGGCGCTTGCCAACGGCACGGGCTCGGCCATGGTCGCACAGGGCGGCGATAGCTGGTTCTTCGTCACAGCCGACTACGCCTTCGGCCACGCGCTCGAGCGAGATACGACGGCGGTCGTCGAAGCATCGGGCGGCAAGGTTCTCGGCGCCGTCCGTCATCCTTTCCCCGGCCAGGATTTTTCGTCCTTCCTGCTGCAGGCGCAAGGATCGGGCGCCAAGGTCGTCGGCCTCGCCAATGCCGGTGGCGACACGATCAACGCGGTCAAGCAGGCGTCGGAATTTGGCATCACCCAGGGAGGCCAGGCGCTCGCCGCCCTGCTGATGTTCATCAACGACGTGCATGCGCTTGGCCTCGAAGTGGCGCAAGGCCTCGTGCTCACCAGCGCGTTCTACTGGGACAAGAACGATCAAACGCGGGAGTTCTCTGCCCGTTTCCAGGAGCGGAATGCCGGACAAAAGCCTTCGATGATCGAGGCCGGAGTCTACGCTTCTGTCCTGCATTACCTTAAGGCCGTCGAGGCCGTCGGCGACAAGGATGCGGCCAAGGTGATGGCCAAAATGAAGGAAATGCCGACCGAGGATCCGCTATTCGGCAAGGGCACCATCCGCGCCGACGGGCGCAAGCTGCACGACATGTATCTGTTCCGCGTCAAGAAGCCGGACCAATCGAAGGCTCCATGGGACTATTTCGAGACGGTAGCCACCATTCCGGCCGACAAGGCGTTCCGCCCGCTCGCCGAAGGCGGCTGTTCGCTCGTCAAGTAAGCGAGCCTCGCCAACGATGCGCCGAACAACTCGGCGCGTCGTTTTGTCGATAAGTCAGCTGGAGCGACCATGTTCGAACTGCTTGGAATTCCGCCTCAGGTCCTGTTCGGGCAATTGCTGCTCGGGCTGATCAATGGCTCCTTCTATGCGGTTCTGAGCCTCGGGCTGGCGGTCATCTTCGGTCTCCTGAACATCATCAATTTCACGCATGGCGCCCAGTACATGCTGGGCGCCTTCGGCGCCTGGATGCTGCTCAATTATCTTGGCGTCGGTTACTGGTGGGCTGTGTTCATCGTACCGCCGATTGTCGGCGTCACCGGCATCGTGCTTGAGCGCGTCCTGATCCGACGGCTCTATCACCTCGACCATCTCTACGGGCTGCTTCTCACATTCGGCCTGGCGCTGATCATCGTCGGCTTCTTCCGCCAGTTTTTCGGCGTATCCGGCCTGCCGTACCCGCCGCCGCCGCTTCTGAACGGCGGGTACAATCTCGGCTTCATGTACCTGCCCAATTCGCGCGCCTGGGTGATCGTGGCTTCCCTCGTCGTGTGCCTCGCGACCTGGTTCATCATCGAAAAGACCCGGCTTGGCGCCTATCTCAGGGCTGCGACCGAGAACCCGACCATGGTCGGCGCGTTCGGCATCAACGTGCCGCTGCTGGTCACACTCACCTATGGTTTCGGCGTCGCACTCGCGGGTTTCGCCGGCGTGCTCGCCGCGCCGATATATGCTGTCAATCCGAACATGGGGGCAGACCTGATCATTGTCGTCTTTGCCGTCGTCGTCATCGGCGGCATGGGCTCGATACTGGGCTCGATCCTCACCGGCTTCGGGCTTGGGCTGATCGAGGGCTTGACCCGCGTATTCTATCCGGAAGGCTCGGCGGTGGTGATCTTTGTCATCATGGCGCTCGTGCTGCTGGTCAAGCCCGCGGGTCTGTTTGGACGGAGTGTGTGATGACAACCGACACCAACCCGATCGCTATGGCGGCCATAACGTCGGTCGGCGCTGCGGGCATGCCCCGTCATCACCTTGCGATCTTCGCCGCGCTGTTCGTCTTCCTCGTCGCCGCGCCATTACTGCTCTATCCGATCTTTGTCATGAAGGTGCTGTGCTTCGCGCTGTTTGCCTGCGCCTTCAACCTGTTGCTCGGCTTCGGCGGTCTCCTGTCCTTCGGCCACGCGGCCTATTTCGGCATGGCGAGCTACGTCTCGGCCCATGCGGCAAAGGTGTGGGGCCTGACGCCTGAACTTGCCATTATCGCGGGCACGCTGGTGGCAGCCGTGCTCGGTCTCGCCATCGGCTCGCTCGCCATTCGCCGCCACGGCATCTATTTCGCCATGGTGACGCTGGCTTTTGCGCAGATGATCTATTTCTTCTCGCTGCAGGCGGCGTTTACCGGCGGCGAGGACGGCATCCAGGCCGTGCCGCGCGGCCATCTGTTCGGGCTGATCGACCTGCGTTCGAGCGAAGTTCTCTATTTCTTCGTGCTCGCCATCTTCTTCGCCGGCATATTGCTGATCTATCGGATCATCCATTCGCCGTTTGGCCAGGTGTTGAAGGCGATCCGCGAGAACGAGCCGCGCGCGATCTCGCTGGGCTATCGGGTCAACCGCTACAAGCTCGCCGTATTCGTGCTGTCGGCCACGCTCGCCGGCGTCGCCGGCGCAACCAAGGCCATCGTGTTCCAGTTGGCGTCGCTTACCGACGTCTACTGGACGATGTCCGGCGAAGTCGTGCTGATGACGCTGTTGGGCGGCATGGGCACGGTGTTCGGACCGATCGTCGGCGCGGCAGTCATCGTCACGATGCAGAACTACCTCGCCACATTCGGCGACTGGGTCACGATCGGCCAAGGCATCATCTTCGTTGTCGCGGTGCTGTCGTTCCGGGAAGGCATCGTTGGGGTCCTGGCAAAATGGATGCGAAAACCGCTCTGACCGGGTCGTGAAACCTAAATTTCGGATGATCCTGATCCACGGTCGACCAAGTGGGGCCGCAGCGACACGGCACACAGCGTGGTCAGCATCCTCAACTAGGCAGATTTCTCATCGGATGCGACAACCAGCAGTTCGAACGTCACGCAGACGGGGTTAGCGTCGCGGCGAAGGCGACCTGAGCTTATCAGACCGTCCATGCCGACCAGCGCGATGTCGAGCGTGCAACGACCGGAGCGCACGGCGCCGTCCGTGACGAGAACTTCCGTCGCATAGGAGGAGACCGCCGAGCCGTCGTCGAAATCCGCGCCGACCAGGCTGCCGATGCCCTGGATCGAGGCGTGGTCAAAGCCGTGCCGTCGGCAAAGTGCTTCGATCGCCTGGCCGATATCCTCGTTGGGCCTTACCGTGCAGATGGCGGCGCGGCGGCCGCGGCGCTCACCCAGGAGCGGAGCCCTGATCGGCGCGAAAAGGCGAAAATTCGTCTCGGCGTCGTCGCGCACGTCGAACAGCGCGCCCTCGATACCCCAGGCGGTGACCTCAACCGGCTCCGCCAAGCGCGAGTCGAGCGGCAGGAGATGGCCCATGCGGCGCACGCCGTCGGGGGTGCGCCAGATGCCATGGCAATGAAAAAATGCCCGCTCGTCGCGCCGGCCGGCGACGAGGCCCGCATCCTCGATGACCGTTATGCCTTCCGGTGCGAATGTACCGCTGTACCACGCGGCGTGCGTGCCATCTGGAGAGGCGGCGGGGACGACGTAGCGCATTGGGTCAACCCGCGCGTTGCGCAGGCGGATATATCCGCTGCTGAATCCGGCGACCGCGAGGGCCTGCGCCACGGCGTCATTGATCGAGCTGCCGGCTTCAAGCCGCAGCGTCAGCGGCTCTGCGGCGCAGGGCATCGCTGCGAAACGTTCCGATGCGATCGGACCGGGATGGCGGATGCTGCGCATCGGAGCCATCTCAGGCGACAAGGCCGGCATGGATGAAGCCGCCATCGACGGCGAGAATCTGGCCGTTGATGTAGCTGGCCTCGTCTGAAATCAGGAAAGCCACCGCTCCCGCGATCTCGCGCGGCGTGCCGTAGCGGCGCTGCGGCACGCGCTCCAACCACTGCCGACGAACATCCTCGGTGTGGACAGACTGCGTCAATGGCGTTTCGATCGGCCCGGGTGCGACGGCGTTGACGCGGATGCCATCGACGCCGAGCTCATTGGCCATGACGAGCGTGAGCAGATTCTGACCGCCCTTCGATGCGCCGTAGGCGCTGCGGCCCTTGTTGCCGCAAAGACCAGAAACAGAGGTGATATTGACAATCGCCCCCGGCAGCTCCCGTTCAAGCCAGTAGCGCGCCGCAGCCCGCGAGACAATGAACGTTCCGGTGAGGTTCACGTCGACAATCCGGCGGAAATCCTCGACGCTGGTCTCGACCGACGGCCGGTCCATCGCTATGCCGGCGCAGTTCACGACCGCGGCGAGGCTGTGCGCGGCGGTGATCCGGCCGATGGCCTCGTCGACAGCCGCTTCGTCGACGACGTTGCAGACGATGCCGCGTTCCTCGCTGAGGCCGAGATCCGTGCAGGCCGAACCCAGCGCTGGCGCAGCGAGGTCGAGGAGGAAGACCTCGAAGCCGCGCTCGGTCAGCAGGCGCGCCGTCTCAAGGCCGATGCCCGATGCGCCGCCGGTGATCGCCACGGCGCGGCTTTGGTGGCTGCTGTTCATCGCCTGCTCCTCATGCCGAGAGCTTCGGCTCGGACGGTCCCAACTCGCCGCGGCGCTCCAGCTCTTCGCGAATCAACTTCTTGGCGATCTTGCCATAGGCCGATTTGGGCATCGTCTCCCACCACACGAAGCGCTTGGGCATCTTGTAGCGGGCGAGCTTGCCTTCCAGCCAGCGCTCAATCGCGATCGTTTCGCGCACAACGCCGGCGCGGGCGACGCAAACCGCGACGCCGACCTCGCCCCAGACGGGATCGGGAATGCCGAGAACGGCGGCTTCGCTGATGTCGGGATGGAGCAGGATCTTCTCCTCGATCTCGCGCGGATAGATGTTGGAGCCGCCGGAGATATACATGTCGGACGAGCGGCCGGTGATGTAGACGAAGCCGTCCTCGGACATGTGGCCCAGATCGCCGGTGCGGAACCAGCCGTTGCGGAACGCTGCGGCGTTGGCTTGCGGGTTGTCGTAATAGCCGGCGAAGACTGCAGGCCCGATCACGCAGATTTCGCCGGTTTCGCCCGGCGAGACGGCATTGCCGGCGTCGTCCTGGATCTCGACCTGCATGGCTGTGCGCTCGAAACCGCAGGTTCCGATGCGCGCCTGCGGGCCATCCTCGACGGAATGATAGGAAGGAGGCTGCACAGTGATATTGCCCGTGACTTCCCCCAGGCCAAAATACTGGACCAGAACCGGCCCGAGCTTCTCGAGCGCCCGCTTCTGGTCGGCGCGGTACATCGGCGCACCGGCATAGATGACATGGCGCAACGAGGAATGGTCGAACCGGTCGACGCTGTCGTCCTCGACCAGCATCTTGAGGATGGTCGGCACGGTGAAGGCGTTGGTCACCCGCCATTCTTCGACCAGCGCCCAGACCGTCGGCACGTCGAGCTTGTCGGTTGGCAGCAGGATAGACTTGGCGCCGTGCGCCACCTGCACGAGTTGATGAATGCCGGCCCCATGCGACAGCGGCGCCACCACGATCGAGGCGTCGTCGCGCGTCGTGGCGGGCATCAGGTCGCACAAATGATTGGTGATGACAAAGCCCATCTGGCCATGCGTGAGCACGGCGGCCTTTGGCCGGCCGGTCGTGCCGGAGGTGAAGAAGAACCAGCAGGGATCGTCGCGATCGACGGCGACGCTGGCAACGGTCCGGCCGGCAAAACGGGCGGCGACGGCGTCGTAGTCATCGCCGAATTCGGCCGCGCCGATCGACAGGACGAAGTCGATCCCGGGGGCTGTTTCCCGGCAGGCAGCAGCATGAGCCGGGAAGCCCGCGCCGCAGATCAGGCCACGCGCGCCGCTCGCCTTGGCGAGGTAGGCGACTTCGTCCGGCGACTGGCGGTAGTTCGCCGGCACCCAGACGGCCCCGAGCCGGAAGCAGGCGAACATAGATTCGAACATCTGATTGCAATTGGCCGACTGGACGAGGATTCGATCGCCCTTTGTCACGCCGAACGCGTCGCGGAGTGCAGCGGCCATCGCGTTGACGCGCGCTTCCATCTCGCGCCATGTCCACTGCCGCTCGCGCCAGACGAAGCCAATATCGTGCGGATTGCGGCGTGCCGCCTGGGTCAAAAAATGCGAGAGGTTCATGACGCGCGTGGAGGAAGGCGTCACGCCGCCTGCAGCCATGGTCATGACTTCGCGCGCTCCAGCGACGACACGTAGACGAAGATGGCGGCGACGTCGCAGGGCTCGACACCGGCATGAGCAAGCGTGGACGCCGCTGCCGTCGCCATCAACTGCCCGGTGTTTTCCAATTCCGACTTTCCTAACGCGGAATGCGCCCGTCCGTCGGTGTGAGCCTCCGTCATTGTGACAACCTCCTGGTGCGCGGCTTTAAAGTGGGGTGCTCGCGCATATGCGCGCGCGAGGCGAACATCTGGGCAAGCCGTTCCTCGACGCGCTTTGCCTCCAGCATGAGATATCCGACGAGTTCGATTTGCCTTGCCGGCTGCATCCGGCTGTCGATCGCCGCGATCGACAGCGCGCCGACTGGCCGTGCGTCGGCGCTGCGAAGCGCAACCCCAACGCCCCAGGAATTGTTGACGATGCGGCCGGGATTGAGCGAATAGCCGTTGGCGCGCGTCGTCTCTACATCGCGCCGGATCTGCTCGACCGGCAGCATTGGGTAGTCGGATTTGAGCACCGCGTCGTTGGCGGCAAGCACCGCTTCCACTTCCTCGTCGGGGAGTGCGGCGAGCATGGCGAGCGAGCCGGCGCCGACGCCCAGTGGGTGCTCGAAGCCGGCCTGCAGCGCGTGGGTCCTGACCGGATAGGTCCCCTCCTCGCGATAGAGGCAGACTGAATATGTATCGCGGCGAACCGAGAGGAAGCTGGCATCCTCGGTCTTCTTCGAAAGGCGCAGCAGACTTTCCATCGAGACCTGAAGCAAGCCGAAACGTCGCGAGGCGAGGCTGCCCAGCACGTAAGCCTCCTCGCCGAGATAATAGCGCCGCGTCGTCTCGTCCTGCTCGATCATTCCCGCGCGCATCAGCGCCAGCAGCAGGCGGCGCGTTGTCGGCTTGTTGAGCCCACTTTCCTCGACGATATCGGAGAGCGAAACACCGCGGTCGGCGTGCCGGCCGACCATCGAAAGAAGGCTGAGCGCCCGGTCGACGCTCTGCGAGCCGGTCTGATCGCGGTCTGGGGGCGGCGCGATGTCCATGGTCAGCGGAGCTCGCAGACGGCGCAGCTTTGGCCGCCATCGACAGGCAGGCAAACGCCGGTGACGAAGCGCGCCTCCTCGGAGGCAAGAAACACGGCCGCCGCAGCGACGTCCCACGCTGTTCCCATCCTGCCCATCGGCACCATGGCGTTGCGGGCGGCCACCATCTCGTCAGCCGAGCCGTATTGGCTGGAAATCTGCTGATAGATCATCGGCGTGTCGATCAGGCCCGGCATGATGCAGTTGGCGCGAATACCTTGCCGGGCATATTGCATGGCCAGCGCCACAGTGGCCTGGTTCACCGCGGCCTTGGCCGCATAATAGGCGAAATAGGGATAACCGACGTAGCGTATCGCGGCGAGTGACGAGATATTGACGATCGCACCGCCGCCGCCCTTGAGCATATGCGGCAACACCGCCTTGGCGGTGCGGTAGACCGGTCCGATATTGAGATCGAGGGCGGCCTGGAACGCGTCCTCATCGAGTTCAATGGGACCGCCCATATGGGTCACGCCGACGTTGTTGTGCAGGATGTCGATGGCGCCGAACGCCTCCATTGCCGCCGCTGCTGCCAGTTCGACTGAGGCCAGATTGGTCACGTCGGCCGACAACGCGATCGCCTGGTTGCCTTCGTCGCGGATGATATCAGCGGTTTCAGCGGCGGCCGCCGCAGCGAGATCGACGCAGGCGACGCGCGCGCCTTCGCGCGCGAAGGCGACCGCGGCTGCCTTGCCGTTGCCCCAGCCGGGTCCGGACGACCCGGCGCCAAAGACGATTGCGGATTTTCCCCTGAGCCGGTCGACCACCATGGAATTCCTTACAAAAATCGCGGCTGTTATCGGGCGGTTGAGCCACATGCCCTGCCCGCCCGGGAACTGCCCTGCGCTCAGGTCAGGCTGGCGCCAACAGCCTTTTCCAGGATGGCCCAGGCTTCGTCGCCGTACTTGCCCTTCCACTCGGAGTAGAAGCCGGCGTCCTTTAGCGTCTGCCGGAACGGAGCCGCATCCGGATGGTTGATCTTCATGCCCTTGGCGGCGAGCTCCTGCTCAAGCGTGGCATTGAGCTTGGCGACGTCCTCGCGCTCCTTCACGCCGGCCTCGTTGAGGTTCCTGGCGACGATCTCGCGCATGTCCTGCGGCATCGCCTCCCAGGCCCGCTTGTTGGCGAGGAACCAGAAGCCGTCCCACATGTGGTTGGTGACCGAGCAGAACTGCTGCACCTCGTAGAGCTTGGCCGTGGAGATGATGGCGAACGGGTTTTCCTGCCCGTCGACAATCTTCGTCTGCAGCGCCGAATACACTTCGGCGAAGTTGATGCTGGCCGGCGCCGACTTGAAGGCGGTGAACATCGAGGTCCAGAGCGGGCTGACCGGGACGCGAATCTTGAAGCCTTCGAGGTTAGCGGGCGTCTCGATCGGGCCGACGGAACTGGTGATCTGGCGAAAGCCGTTGTCCCAGATCTTTTCCATGACGACCAGGTTCGATTTCTCGATCTCGCCGCGCACATATTTGCCGAGGTCGCCATCCATCGCCGCCCACACGGCGTCGTAGTCCGAGAAGGCAAAGCCGATGCCGCTGATCGAGGCATTGGCGACGAGCGTGGAGAGGATCAGCGGCGACAGCGTAAAGAATTCGACGCCGCCCGAGCGCACCTGGCTCAGCATGTCGGTGTCGGCGCCGAGCTGGTTGCTGGGGAATATCTGGATGGCGACGCGGCCGCCGGTCTCCTCGCGGATCTTCTCGACGGCATCCTGCGCGCGCAGGTTCATCGGGTGGGTGAGCGGCAGGTTGTTGGCGTATTTGTAGTTGAACTCCGCCGCCAGCGCCCCGGCGTAGCGGATGGTGCTCACGAGCGGGATGGATGCGGCTGCGCCTATCATCAAGCTGCGGCGGGTGATGGTCATCGTGTTTCCTCCTGGTTGAATCCGAGTGGTTAGAGATAGGCTACCGACAGCGCCGGGACGGCGGCGATCAGCAACAGGCCGGCAAGCAACGCACCGAGGTAGGGCCAGATGGCGCTCATAGCCTCGTCGGGCGAGACGTCGCCGATCTTGCAGGCGATGTAGAAGCCGATGCCGATAGGCGGCGCCATGAGTCCAATGTTCATCGCCGTCACGACGACCATCGAATAGTGCACGTCGTTGATACCCAGCCGAGCGGCGATCGGAAACATGATCGGCGCCATCAGAACGATCGCTGGCAGACCTTCAAGGACGCAGCCGAGAACCATGAAGACGGCGATGGTGACGAGCATGAAGGAGAACCAGCCTCCCGGCAGGTCGGTCATGTAGATGGCCAGTTGGTTGGCGAAGCCGGTTTGCGTCAGCGCCCAGGCCATTGCCGAGGCGGTGCCGAGAATGAGCAGGATGGCGCCGGACAGCGCCGCCGTCTCGACCAGCATGGCGTAGAATTTCTTGGCGCCGATGCCGCCATAAAACAAGGCGCCGATGACCAGCGCATAGAGCACGGCGATTGTGGAGACCTCGGTGGCGGTGGCGACGCCGCCGCCGACGGCGCCGCGGATCAGGAAGGGAAGCACCAGTGCGGGGGCGGAGACGAGCAGCGTCTTCCAGACGAGCGAGAACGGAGCGCGATGTACGCCTTCCATGCTTTCGCCCGAAGCCTTCCAGCGCGCGAGCACCGCAAGGACGAGCAACAGAACCACGGCGATGACGAAGCCGCTGGTGAAAAGCGCGGCGATCGAAACGCCGGCGACCGAGCCGAGCACAATCAGCACGATCGATGGCGGCACCGTATCGGCCATCGCAGCGCCGGTTGCGAGCAACGCGATCATCTCCTTGGGCTTGTGGCCGCGCCGCTTCATTTCGGGGAAAAGTGCCGGAGCGACAGTCGCCATGTCGGAAACCTTCGAACCGGAAATGCCCGAGACCAGGAACATCGAGCCCAGCAGCACGTAAGACATGCCGGCCTTCACATGGCCGAGCAGCGACGCCATGAATTCGACGATCGCCTTGCCCATGCCTGTCGCGTCGAGCACACAGCCGAGCAGGACGAAGATCGGCACCGACAGCAGGATGAGGCTCGACATCCCCTCGTCGATGCGGCCGACAAGCACGATCATCGGCACGTGCGTGCTGAAGGCGATGAAGGCGATCGTGCCGACGCCGAAACAGAAAGCGATCGGCACACCGAGCAGAAGGCAGACCGCCACCACGCCGACGAGAAAGATGACGATATTGGCGTAGCCGAGCGTGAGGAACAATGGCGAAAGCAGCCAGCCGACCACGGCCAGTGCGGCAATCACTGCGACAGCGGCGGCCAGGTTGGCGAGCGTCGCTGCGCGGATCGCGTGGCCCACGGCGATAACCGACATCAATGCCAGCCCGGCGACAATTGCCGAGGCGCGGAAGCTCATCGGAATGTTGAGCGCCGCCGAGGTGACGTACCACTCTTCCTGTACATACTGGCTTGCCGGCACGATCAGCGCGAGCAGCACCGTCGCCACCACGAGCAAAGCGAGGGCATCCACGAAGTGGCGGCCGCGCTCGGGGATCAGGTTGAGGAAGATGGTAAGACGCAGATGCTCGTTGCGGTCGATGGCAATCGCCGAGCCGAGCATGGCGAGCCAGAGAAAGGAGATGGAGGCGGCCTCATCGATCCAGACGATCGGCAGCGATAGCACGTAGCGCGAGATGACGCCGGCGAGCAGCAGACCGATGACGAAGACGAGCAGGATCGAGGCCACCGCCTCGACCGGCCACATCAGCCGTGACCCTGGCCGCGCATCCAGCACCTCGGCCGGCGTATCGATGATCATCGTGTTGTTGCTGGCGGCTGCCATGCTTCAAGCTCCTCCGCTCGGACCAGGCAACAACGCCTGCCTGAAACGCTCACGCCGAAATCGGAACGAAGCGATCTCCTCCCGCTCGAACCAGATCTTCGCACTTAGGTCTATATCATGGACCTATAATTTCCCATAACCGATTTTTGCCATGCAATCGGCTGTATATCAGCGACTTGCGGCGAAAATGCGATCCATATTGTGGATCGATGAACCTAAACAGGACTATTCAGGTGGGGTTGCAACAAGACATGCAGCAGGGCGATCTCTCGATCACGCGCAATCGAGAACCAGGTATCATCGAATTCCATGCCCGCAGTGGCTGCTTCGCACGAGACGATCACTGTCGTTTGCGCGGCACGCGCGTGTGCAAGAACGGCCGCAAGCAAGTCCCGGTCCTTGCAGACATCGATGTCGTCGATAAGGAGCACGGCCGCTGATCGAACCAGCGCTCGTGCGGCACGGATCCGGGCGGCCTGCATGGCACTGATTTGAGGGGGCTCCAGTCTCTGGCCGCTGTCTGGCGGTCCATCGACTGCCAGGCCGCACAGCGAGGCCGTGGCGATTATCTCTTCCTGCGGGGTCGCTGAGGGCGCTCCCAGGGCTATATTGTCGACCATTGTAGCCCGCACCAACGGGATCGCCGGCGACAAAAGGGTGATTGCCCGGCGCCGGTCGCGCCGCGAAATCTTGTCGACAGGAATGTCATCGAGGAAAATCGCCAGGCCGCTGTTTTCCTCAAAACCTGCGATGCTGGAAAAAAGCGCGCTGCGTGCTTCAGGCGTATCACCGCCAAGCAGGATCGAGGCGCCGGGCGCGGCATCCAGCACTTTTGACGGCGTGCCGTTTCGGCAATGAAATTCGATGCGCAGCCGCCGGCCTGACGTCGAGCGCGGCAGGGGAACTGGATTCACAGGATCCGCAAGCACCGGCCTTGCCAGGATGGAGGCAATCCGGCGGCGGGACTCGACATAGGCAAGCCGATAATCGGCGGCGCGAGCGAGGTCGGAAAGCTGGCCAACCGTCAGTCCGGCGAGGAGCAATAGCGTGCTGAGATCGCCAACCAGCATCGCCGGGCGGCCCGAAAACGCATAGGCCACGAGAATGACGACGATCACGGGCATGACGAAGTCGCTGGACGCGCGCGCAGCCCCCGACCACCCTGCCCGGCGAACGAGCCACATGTTGAGCGCTTCCGACATCCGGTCGATCTTGCGTGTGGACGTTCCGCTTTTGCCGAAATGGGCAAACGCCGCCCGGGCGGCAACGATGTCGCCGAGACGACCGGCAAGCCGTCCCCGCCTCCGCCGGCTTTCGCGGATGGCCCGGTGAAGAAACGGCAGGGAAACAAGACAGACGAT
Organism: Mesorhizobium sp. L48C026A00; assembly: GCF_000502375.1. Lineage (NCBI taxonomy): Bacteria > Pseudomonadati > Pseudomonadota > Alphaproteobacteria > Hyphomicrobiales > Phyllobacteriaceae > Mesorhizobium > Mesorhizobium sp. L48C026A00. The sequence goes on from NZ_AYWU01000009.1 coordinate 195,359, forward strand.
CGACCAGGCAAGAACGCCGCAAAGCAGGAACGGCGCAACCCCTGGGGCAAGCCAGAAGGCGCCAACCACGATGAGAACGACGGAAGGACCCGCAACAAAGAGGGAAGCCACGCCGTCGGCCAGCCAGGATCTGATGGCGGAGAGGTCGGTGACGAGGCGGGTCATTACCAGGCCGAGACCGGTCCGGCCGGCGCCAGGCGGCAACGCGAAGAGTTGCTCGACCAGCAGTCTGCGGACCTCGCGCACATAGTCCAGTGCAAAAGCTGCCCCCTGTCGGCGCTGCATCACCCCGAGTGCGAAGAGGGCGATGCCGAGCGAAAGGCTGGCCACGATCAGCCTGCCCTGCCCGAGCGGCTGCGGTTCCCCGGAAACCGCTGCACCGACGATGGCGACAAGAGCGAGCGACGTGGCGGCCTTGGCAAAGCCGATGGCGACAAGAACCGCAAGGGCGACCAGTCGCGTGCCGATCAGGATTCCTGGTAGAGGCATTGTGCACCTCCAGCGATCACCATCAGGCGCGGGTTCAACATCCCTGAGACTATGCTTGCCGCGGTCGCCGGATCGGTGAGTTCCTTGACGCCATAGACAGGGACGTTGGCAGTGCCTGCTTCCCGGCGCGCCAGCGGCGAGCAGGTCAGGACCCCGCTGAGCCCGAGCACGTCGTATCCAAGCTCGCGCAGCCTTTCGCAGCCCGCCACCGCCCCCATCGCATCGCCTGCGGCAAACAGCACGCCGCCGGTCAGCTCGCGGAATTTCGGGGACTTTGCCAGCGCGGCCGTCTCGGACTGGAATAGCCCATCCGCGACCTCCAGAACCGCGATCTCCGCCCCGGTGGCGGCAAGAGAATGCAGCAAATGCTGCGCGCCCTCGACGATGGCATCGATTGGGGCAAGATAGGTCGTGGCAAAGCCGGCATCAGTAAAATCAAGAGCGGCGCATGCTCCGGCATCCATCATCGACCAGAGATCATTGCCGGCTCCGGTTCCGGTCACCTTTGCCGCACCAACTGCGAAACCTGCCCTGGTCAAACCACGCACGAGGCTTGCAGCTGTTGTCGTCTTGCCCGAATTCATCGACGTTCCGAAGACAACGATTGTCGGCGGGGTGAGCCGCGCCGGCTGCGGCGCGACCGCAAAGTCTGCAACGTTCAGAACGCGGCCGCATGAGTTGGTGACGAGGCCGAGCGGCACGATCGCAGTCGGAGACATGGTCTTGTCGTGCCATGCCAACGCCCGCGAAGCCACTCCGCCTGCCGCCACCATATGGCACGGTCCGAGATCTGCCGGAACGATCGCCTCGAACTGATCAGGGGCGTAGCGGTTGCCGTAGGCCAGGACGACTTCGTCCGTCGCGGCAAGTGCCGCCTTGCGTCCCGAGGGCAGCTCGACCGACTTGTGGTGACCGAGCGCCTCGATCCGCGCGAGCACCAGGTCGCCTGCCTTCGGTTCGGCGGGAGGCGAAAGCAACATCCGCATGCGCTCAGTGGGAATTCGGCGGGTCGTGAAAGCCCGCTTGGCCTTCGCGATGCGTTCGCAGTCAAGAATTTCCATTGTGGTCTCTCCGGTCACCAAGGGGGCGCTGTTACCGGGGGGAGAACGCAGTCGAACCAGGATTATTCTCGGTGGAGTTGCAATTCTTTTCGCCACGATCGCCGTAGACCCAAGCCGCGGCGCCTACGCACACGTGTTCTCGGGCAGGCGGGCTGTTCAGGCGCCCGGTGCGATCAGTTTCAGCGATGGAAAATAGGTGCGGTAGCGGCCAACGTCGCGGGTGAGCAGCGGCAGTCCATTGACGGCCGCATGGGCGCCAATGAAGAAGTCAGGCAGCACACCAGTGCGCGATCCGCCCGATTTGCGATACTGCGTAAAGACCTTTCCGGCGAGGAACAGTGCTGCCCGGGGCATCGGAGCCATTTGGAGACCGGCTTCGTCAAGAAACGCGTCGATACTCTCGATGCGGTCATAGCGGACGGCAAGTTCGGCATAGACCGCATCGTTGATCAACAACGGCCCATTGAGGCTTGCCGCCTCAAGCTGGGCGATCGACCAATCCGCCCAGTTCGCATCGTCCGTGACAAGATCGAGCAAAACGTTGGTGTCGACCAGCGTCACGCGTCGCCACGCGTCAGCGCCATGATCGCGTCTGTGTCGAGCCCCTTGCCGGCATGGCCGCGCAATTTCGCGAAGCGGCTCGCGGGCTGCTTCTTGTCACTACGCACAATCACCACATTGCCGTCATCGGTGCGGCGGAAATCAACCTTGCTGCCCGGAACGATTCCGAGCAGGTCCCGGACCGGCTTCGGGATGGTCACCTGTCCTTTGGCTGTGACTGTGTTGGTCATCTCATCTTGCACCTTGGTAATACCCATTTTCCACAAGGTATTACCATGTCAGCCGAATTTCAACCTCCGCAAACGGCTGCCAAAGCCATGATTTTGTGACTTGTTTTCCCAGGCGCGCCTGTCGACGTCGTAATCCGCAGGCACGCACCCTATCTACGCCGCATGAATGACATCACGAACAGACGCGCGCTTCTACTCATCAATCCAAAGGCACGACGCGGGCAGGAATCTCTCGCACCGGTCGTCGAGCGGCTGGAAGCCGGAGGGCTCCGCGTCAGCGTCGAGACATTTGAGGCACTGCCCGAGATAGCACGCGACATCGTGCGCCTTCGCCATAGGGCCGATCTTGTGATCGTGTGCGGCGGCGATGGCTCGGTGTCCTCGGCGGCGGTCGCGGTCATGGAAAGCGGGCTGCCGATGGGCATCATTCCGATGGGGACGGCGAACGATCTGGCGCGCACCCTCGAAATACCGTTGGATCTTGGGAAGGCGGCCGACGTGATAGTAGAGGGCGGACGACGTCTGATCGATATCGGGACCGTCAATGGTCACGCTTTCTTCAACGTCGCGAGCATCGGCCTCAGCACCGATCTTGCCCAGGGGCTGGATCCGGCGCTGAAGAAGCGTTTCGGCAGGTTTGGCTATGCCTTGGCGGCCATGAAAGTGTTGACCAAGGCCCGCCACTTTGAAGCAAGGATTACCGAAAAGGGCGCAACGACCGAAGTCGAGACCTACCAGATAGCGGTCGGCAACGGCCGCCACTATGGCGGCGGCAACGTCGTCGAGGAGACGGCGGAGATCGATGACGGCCATCTCGACCTGTACAGCCTGGAAATGACGAATCTCTGGAAGATGGCGCTCTTGTTGCGCTCGTTCCGCTCGGGCACGCACGGCGCCTGGAGCGAGGTTCGCACAGCCAGATGCGTCGAGTTCGACATCGAGACGAAAAGGCCGATGCCGGTGAACACTGACGGTGAGATCGTCACCTCGACCCCGGCGCATTTCAAGGTCCACCCGAAGGCAATTTCGGTGTTCGCGCCTGCCGCGGCGCGCATACAGCCCCGCACAAAGGTCTTTGGTGACGCGGTCAGCGCAAACGGCGGCTAGACTGGCGATCAAGCGCGCGTCGAATAAACCCAATCGCCCGCGGTCATCTCTCGATCAGAAGTCGGCGCCCTCTGGAGGCTGATCTGGCAACAGCAACATAGCCTTCCGGGCATGTCTTTAATCATTGCTTGACGAACGCGCCCGTGTAGGTCTGACCGGCAAGCCTGACGGTTCCGGCCAGGGTTCTGTCGGGCCGCATGACAAAACTGACGTCTGCACCATTCGGCAGGCGCTCAAGCTTCAACGTAGTCCCCACGATTCTTCCAGTGCCGGCGGCCTCTCCCGGATGGTTGTCGCCCAGAGTTCCCCACGCATAGGTGACCGTCACCTTGCCATTGGAAGAAATCGTCTGAACAGCAAGTTTGGCGTCATACATCCCATCCAATCGTCCGGCCCATAGACCCGAAAAAGCAGCATATTTTGTCGGGACGGTCTTGGCAGGCGGAGTGACCGCCACGGATTGATCAATAATTGCCGAGCCGGAGGGAACAGCGGCAGGATCCGGGGCGGTTTGGGCCGGAATGGGTCCAGGTCCTAACGCAGGTTCGAGACTGGGTCGCGGCGTTTCAGGCGCCGATTGGCACGCGGTTACGGCAAGCGCCGCGAAGCCAAGCATTGCGTCGCACATTCGGCGTGCCATCTTCTGGTGCCTCGACCATCTCTGAATCTAGCGCAGGCTAACCTTATCGCGCGTTTTCACGACCTCTGTCTACCCAAGATGTCTCGTAGAACAGCAACTCGTCGAGGGACGTGCAGCGGTCGTAAGCGAACGCCTCCATTCGTCGCCAAAGTAACCGCTTTGGCGTCCGAAAATGTTTTTAATTCAATTAGTTACGCCATAATTCTGATCTATTTTCTAGGTTTTGGCTTTCGACCGCAGATGCCTAAGCTGCTATCGATGCAGTCGCTGCCGTTTCGGCGGCGACGCCGTCCACCATGACATGACCGATGCCCCGCGAGCAGCGCTCGATCCTCGCCTCGACGCGGTACACATCACGCAACAGCGCCGGGGTGACAACATCTTCCGGCGTGCCGCAGGCGACCATCCGGCCCTCGGCGATGACGATGCATTTGTCGGCGAAGCGCAGGGCCTGATTGAGGTCGTGAATTGCGATCAGCACTGCGATCCCGTGCTTGCGCGCAAGCCCGCGCATGAAGGTCAGCACCTCGACCTGCCGGTGCAAGTCAAGCGCGGACGTCGGCTCGTCCATCAGCAGGATTTCAGGTTCGCGAGCCAGGATCTGGGCGATGCTTACCACCTGCCTTTGCCCCCCGCTCAATTCTCCGACGTTGCGAAAGGCAAGATCCGAGATGCTGAGCGCGGCCAGGATGCCGTCTATGAGTGCGAGGTCGCCATCGCTGACCGACCAGGCCGAGCCCTGCTTGCGGGCGAGCAGGATCGATTCATAGACGGTCAGCACCGCGTTGGCTGCCGTATCCTGCGGCATATAGCAGATGCCGTCCGGCCCCTTCGCCGCTCCCTCGAGGCAGACGCGTCCCGGGCCCTTCAGAAGTCCTGCGATGCGCTTGAACAGCGTCGACTTCCCCGCTGCGTTGGGCCCGATCACGGCGACAACCTCGCCACCCCGGAAAATGGGAGTTGAAACATCCGACAGGACGAGCCGCGCCCCGTGGAAGGCTCCGAGACCATCGAGCCTGATCGTTACCATGAGCGCCTCACATTCGCGAGGATCAGCGAGATGAAAAAGGGAATGCCGATAAGCGAGGTTACGATGCCGATCGGGAAGATCGTGCCTGGAACGAGCGACTTGCTGGCAACCGAACTCGCCGAAAGGATGAGCGCCCCCGAAAGCGCCGAGGCGGGCAGGAAGAAGCGCTGATCTTCTCCGATCAGCATGCGGGCGATGTGCGGACCGACAAGCCCGATGAAGCCGATCGTGCCGACGAAGGCGACGGGAATGGCAGCAAGGAGGCTCACCATCATCATGGCTTCGAGCCTAAGGCGTGCGACCTTGACGCCAAAGCTCGCGGCCTTGTCTTCGCCTAGCCGCAGCGCCGTCAGCGCCCAGGCGCGGCGCACGAATATCGGAAGTGTTGCGAGAAGGATGAGGCTGGTGATGATGAGCTTGGGCCAGGTGGCTTTGGTGAGGCTTCCCATCGTCCAGAACACGACCGCGGCGAGCGCCTGCTCGGAGGAAAGATACTGGACGAGCGACAGCAGCGCATTGAAGGTGAATACGAGCGCGATGCCGAGAAGCACGATGGTTTCGACCGTCACGCCGCGCTTGAGGCTCAGAAGGTGGATGACGAGCGCGGTCAGCATCGCCACCACGAAGGCGTTCAGCGGCACGATATATTCGATCGCCGCCGGGATCAGCGCGACGCCGAAGGCGAGCGCGAGGGCTGCCCCAAAGCTGGCCGCCGCCGAAATGCCGAGCGTGAACGGGCTGGCGAGCGGATTGTTGAGGATGGTCTGCATCTGCGCACCGGCGACCGACAGTGCTGCGCCGACGACCACTGCCATGAGCGCGATGGGAAGCCGGATGTCCCACAACACGACGCGCACCTGAAGCGGCACACTGCCGGGAGAAACCAGGGCGAGCACCACCTGGTCGAGGCTATAGCTTGCGGGCCCGAGCGCGAGGTCGATGCAGAGGCTCAGCAGCAGCGCCAGGGCGAGCCCCGCCAGGATCAGCTGCTTGCGCAGGACAAGGGCGCGGTAGAGCCCGCGCCCTTGTTTGGCTGACAGTGCGGCCGGTTCACTGCTCATCGGAGAGCGAGACCCAATGGCCAGGCCTGTACCCGACCGGCAGGAACTTCTCGTGCAACTCCTTGAAGGTGGCCTCGGCGTCGAGATCGGCGAACAGGTCGGGATGCAGCCATTTGGCCATCTGCTGTATGGCGACGAACTGATAGGGGCTGTTGTAGAACTGGTGCCAGATGGCGTGGACCTGCCCGTTCTCCACCGCCTTGATGCCGGTTAGCGCGGGCCGCTCGGTCAGGCCCTTGAGTTTCTTCAGTGCCGCCGCTTCGTCGGCGCCGGGACCGACGCCGACCCATTTGCCGCCCGGCACATAGGCCTCCCAATTGCCGCCCGTCACAATCACCTGGTCGGGATCGCTGGCGATGATCTGTTCGGGATTGAGCGCGCCAAACGTGCCCGGGATCAGGCCGGCCGCGATATTGGCCCCGCCGGCCATGTCGACGAACTTGCCAAAATTGTCGTTGCCGAAGCTCATGCAGCAATCATCGGAATAGCCCCCGGCGCGATCGATGAACACGGTCGGGCGCTTGGGATCCTTCCCCGCGATCACATCGGTGACGCGCGCGATCTGGGCCGCGCGGTAGGCGATGAACGCCTCGGCCCGCTGTTCCTGGCCAAGCAGCTTGCCGATCAGGCGCATGCTCGGCTCGGTGTTGGTGAAGGGCTGCTCGCGGAAATCGACATAGACCACCGGAATGCCGACGGCGGCGAGCTTCTCGATATATTGTGCGTCCTCGGTTGCCTGCTTGGACTCGATGTTCAAGATCATCACGTCCGGGTCAAGCGCGATGGCCTGCTCGATGTCGAAGGTGCCGTCCTTGAAACCGCCGAAGGTCGGTATCGCCGCCATCGACGGGAATTTTTCCAGATAGACGGCGTAATTGTCGGGATCGGCCTGGGAGAAATCCTCGCGCCAGCCAACGATGCGCTTGAAAGGGTTGTCGGTATCGAGCGCGGCGATCAGGTAGATCTGCCGGCCTTCGCCGAGGATGACCTTCTCGACCGGCGTCTTCACCTCGACTTTGCGGCCGGTAATGTCGGTGACGGTCTCGGCGCGCGCGCCTGGGGTAAGCGGCATCAAGGCCGCGAGCGCGACCGCGGCCGCAAATATCGATTTCAAAATCATTGGGCTCTCGCAATTCAGTTGCCGGCCCCGCTTATGAAACATGAATTGTATAATCAAGAATTTTCTTTTAGAGCAATTCCAATGTAGCCGCTTGGGGAGTGCGTTTCGGGCAATGACGGCTCACGCAAACTATTCGCTGCGCGACGAGATCCGGGACTATTGGTCCGACCGCGCCGAGACATTCGACCTGCAGGTCGGCCACGAGATTTTTTCCGAGCAGGAGCGTGCCGCCTGGCACGCGCTCTTAACTACGCACCTTGGGCCAGGCGCCGGGCGGGCGTCTCTGGATCTCGCCTGCGGGACTGGCGTCATTTCGCATCTGATGCACGACCTGGGCTTTGTGGTGACAGGCCTCGACTGGTCGGAAGCCATGCTTGCCAAGGCGCGCGCCAAGGCACAAAAACGCGGCGCCGATATCCGCTTCATCGTGAAGGATGCAGAACGGACGCTCGAGGACAGGGCGAGCTACGATGTCATCGTCACCCGTCACCTGGTCTGGACGCTGCTGGATCCGAAGGCGGCCTTTTCCGAATGGTTCTCGCTGCTGAAGCCCGGCGGCAGGCTGCTGGTCATCGACGGCGATTTTGTCAGCCGCAACTGGGCGACGCGTTTGCGAGAATTTTGGGAGAAGCTCACGGCCGGCAAGTCCCAGGTCTCGGACAATGACGGCGCCGCCATGGCCAGACGTCACCAGAACATTCTTGCCCGTGTCTATTTCTCAGGCGGCGCACGGGCGGACGAGATAGTTCGCTTGCTGGCCGAAGCCGGGTTCGAGCAGCCGGTCGTGGACTGGAAACTGGGCGCGATCCATCGCGCTCAGGCTCGACAGATGAGTTGGCCCAAGGCGCTCGAACGCGCCACTCAACATCGCTTCGCAATCTGCGCGACAAAGCCGCAGTAAACGACTCGGCGCTGCATGGAGCGGGCGCGGCACGACAGGCAATAGCTGCCGGTCTGCGTCAGTTCATGCGCCACCGAGGATTATTTCTTCTGGTTGGCGTCCTGCAGGATCATTTCCGATGCCTTCTCCGCGATCATGACCACTGGAGAGTTGGTGTTGCCGGAAACGATCGTCGGCATGATCGAAGCGTCGACGACGCGCAGGCCGGAAATGCCGTGCACCCGCAGCCGGCCGTCGACCACTGCCGTCGAGCCTGCGCCCATCTTGCAGGTGCCGACCGGGTGGAAAATCGTCGTGCCGATATCGCCGGCCTTGCGGACGAGATCTTCGTCGCTTTCATAATGTGCACCGGGCAGCATTTCCTCAGGCGCGAAACGGGCAATGGCGCGCGCCTTCATCAAGCGGCGGACGTGGCGGAGCGATGCTACAGCCACGGTCCTGTCCACCTCGGTAGACAAATAGTTCGGCCGGATCTTCGGAGCCGCCTGCGGATCGGACGCCTCCATGTGGACGGTGCCGCGGCTTTCCGGTCTGAGATTGCAGACCGAAACCGTGACCGCGGGGAAACGATGCAGCGGCTCGCCCAGCCGGTCAGTGCTCAACGGCTGGACATGGTATTCGAGATCGGGCGTCTCCAGGCGTGGGTCGCTTCTTGCGAAGATGCCAAGCTGGCTCGGCGCCATCGACAGCGGTCCGCTGCGACGGATAGCGTATTCGACGCCCATGGCCGCGCGGCTGAACAGATTGTGGTAGCGCTGGTTTAGCGTCGAGGCGTTGGCGACCTTGAAGACTGTGCGGATCTGCAAATGATCCTGCAGGTTCTCGCCGACGCCTTCCAGCGCGTGGCGAACCGGGATTCCTGCTGCGCCAAGCACGGCAGGTCGGCCGACGCCGGAAAGCTCGAGCAGCTTCGGCGAATTGATCGCGCCGGCGGCAAGGATCGTCTCGCCTGCCCGCGCTCGATGCAGCTGGCCGCCCATGCGGAAGACAACGCCGGTGACGCAAGCTCCGTCGAAATCCAGCGTCTCGGTCTCGGCGCCGGTGACGACGCGCAAATTCGGCCGTCGCAGCGCGCTGCGCAGGAACGCCTTCGAGGTATTCCAGCGCACGCCTTTCCTCTGGTTGACCTCGAAATAGCCCGACCCTTCGTTGGTCCCGCCGTTGAAGTCCTCGGTGCGGGGATGCCGAGTTCCTCGGCAGCATCGCGGAAGGCATCGAGGATCGGCCACGACAGGCGCTGGCGCTCGACGCGCCATTCGCCACCGGCGCCGTGAAGGTCGTTGGCGCCACCAAAATGGTCCTCGGACTTGCGGAAATACGGAAGCACGTCATCCCAGCCCCAACCGGGATTTCCGGCTTGCCGCCAGCCATCATAGTCGGCCGCCTGGCCGCGCATGTAGATCATGCCGTTGATCGACGAGCAGCCGCCCAGAAGCTTGCCGCGCGGATAGTTGAGTGCACGACCGTTCAGCCCGGCCTCCGGCTCGGTCTTCATCAGCCAATCGGTGCGCGGGTTGTCCATGCAATAGAGATAGCCGATGGGAATGTTGACCCAGTGGTAGCGGTCGCTGCCGCCGGCCTCCAGAAGCAGCACGCGCATGGCTGGATTGGCCGACAGTCTGTTGGCCAGCACGCAGCCGGCTGAACCCGCGCCGACGATGATAAAGTCGTAGTGTCCAAAATCGGCAGCGGTCTGTGTCAATTGGACGTCCGTTCGCTTGCCATCCTGTCCCATAGCGGGCCCATGGCCTGGTTGATCTCGCCATAGAGACGATAGCGCTGCTCATAGACCGGTGCGATCGCGCTATTGGGCTGGTAGCAGCGGTCGGGCGCGGTCATCGCGGCGGCGCCCGCAGAGAAGTCGGCAAACAGGCCGACGCCTGTCCCGGCTGCAATTGCAGCTCCCAGCGCACCTGTCTCGCGGCTGCGCGCCACGGTCACCGGCACGTCCAGCACATCTGCGAATATCTGCGGCCAGACGGCGCTGCGCGAGCCGCCGCCCGAAAGCACCGCCTGGCTGACAATGGCTCCCGCTCGACGCAGCGTCTCGACATGGCGCCGGTGCTCGAAGACGACGCCCTCGAACAGTGCGCGCAGCATATGCGCCCGCGTGTGCCAGCCGGCGATGCCGTAGAAACCGGCACGCGCCTTGCCGTTCTGCTGCGAGCCGTAAAGGAATGGGTGGTAGATCGGCATGTCTCCTGCGGGATCAACGGAAGCAACAAGCTCGCTGCAGATCTCGAATGGCGATGCGCCTGCCGGCGGCGCATGCTCGAAGAACTCACGCACGATCCACTCGAGATTTGCGGCCGAAGTGGCGCTCGATTCGATGGCGAGATAGCGCAGCGGATCGAACGTCGACAGCATGAAGATCGACGGATCGCGGATCGGCTTTTCGGTGATAACCTGGTTGATGCTCCAGGTGCCGGCAATGATCGAGGCGGCGCCGGTGCTGGTGACGCCCGAACCGATGGCGCTGGCGACGACGTCGAACAGGCCGGCCACCACAGGCGTGCCCGCAAGAAGGCCGGTGGCAGCGGCGACATCGCGCGTGACATGGCCGGCGATGGCGGAGGCTTCCAGCACATCCGGCAGCAGTTCCATGCAATCGTCGAGACCATAGGCGGCCAGCAACTCAGGCTCGTAGCGTCGATCAGGCATGTGCAAAAGCCCGCAGCCAGACATATCCGAGGTCTCGGTCGAGCGCGCGCCGGTGAGGCGGTTGACGATAAAATCCTTGCACAGGAAGACGGTGCCTATTTTGGCAAAAAGTGCCGGGTCATGGCGCTTGAGCCACGCCAGCAGAGTCGGCGTCTGCGCCGCCCAGGGCCGTTGCAGGCAGTGGATATAGGTCCGGTCGCCAACGCCTGCGGCCGCCCATTCGCTGACGATGCCGACGCCGCGCGTGTCGAGCGACTGGATGCCGAGCAACGGGGCGCCGCCGCGGTCCAGCGCGTAGAGCCCGTTGCCGTGGCCGGCGCAGCCGATCACCGCGATGTCGCGGGGGTCGATGCCCGACTGGTCGAGGCACTGGCGGATGACCTCGACGGCGTTGCGCCACAATTCGCCAAGGTCGCGCTCGACATGGCCGGGCTCTGGCATGCAGGAGCGGCCGTCGCGAGCGGCAAGTGCGAGTTCGCGACCGGCGGTGTCGAAGATGATGGCCTTGATGACGGTATTGCCCGCATCGAGACCAAGAATGTATCGCTGCATTGAAGCTCCTCCCAAGCTGCAAAGACTATTGTTGCTGGTAGAGCTCCCAGGCCGCCGCGCCATCGGCATTCTCATGGATGATCGCCATCAACCCTCTCACGACGGCGCGAGGGTTGGAATGCTGGTATATGTTGCGGCCATAGACCATGCCTGCCGCGCCTTGTGCCATCAGCGCCGCCGACTTGTCGAAGACTGTGCGCAAATCCTCCCTGCCCCCACCGCGCACAAGGACAGGACAGCGCGCCGCCGCCACGACCCGGTGGAAGTCGTTCGGATCGGTGGTCGGGTCCGCCTTGATGATGTCGGCGCCCATCTCGCTGGCGAGCCGGGTCAGGGTGACGATCTTTTCTGGGTCGCCGTCGACCATGTAGCCTCCGCGTTCTGAATTGGGCAGCATTGCCAGCGGCTCGATCATCAGCGGCAAGCCATATCTTTCACAGTCGGCGCGAACCCTGGCGATGTTGTGGACGCATTGCCGGAACAGGTCCGGCTCGTCGGGCAGCATGAACAGATTGACGACCACGCAGGCCGCGTCCATCTCCAGCGCGCCGATCAGCGGCTCGGCTTCGTTCTGCAGGATGGCCCACATCGAGCGATGGCGGGTTTTGTTGTATGGATTGCCCATGTCTATGCGCATGACCAATGCCGGCTTGTCCTTGCCGGGCAGGGACTGCAGCAGATCGGCCTGGCCATAATTCATCTGAATGGCGTCCGGCCCCGCGGCGACCAGCTGGCCGACGACGCCGGCCATATCCTCCAGCCCCTCCAGGAACGACGGCTCGTTGCATACGCCATGGTCGATTGCGACGTCGAGACAACGCGCCCCGCCGAACAGCCGGTTCATGCGGACTTTCTTGTTGATGCGCATTCGGCGCTCCTTCCTTGGTCTTTTTGCGATAGCTGGTCGAGATCGACGCCGTGCTGGCGCTGCAGCAGGGCGAGGAAATCGGTGCGCTCGAATGTCTTGCGCGCAGCGTCCCAGCTCTTTTCGACTGCGAGAATATCGAGAACCGCGTCGAGAAGGTCGCAAGAGAGAGCACCGGTGATGGCAATTGTCGTGCGGCGGAGCAGCAGGTCCTCCAACTGCTCGACATATTCATTGGCGATGAGATACTGAATCTCCCGGACCGAGTAGTCGCTGCCAGGCAAGAGCTCGTCCTGTCCCGCTGCCAAAAAGGCGGCGACGGCATCCGCCACGGTGCCGTAGCGCTCGAAGAGGCTGCGCATGCGGTCAAGCGACAGGCCATGCACCGCCGCGCGCTCTGCGCACCATTTTTCGGGGGCCATGGGAAAATGCCGGCCGCCGCCGATCGGCATGTTTTCGGTGCCGACGATGCGCTGTCGGCACAATCGCCCGAGCACGATATCCGCTGCCAGTTCGCCGAACGACCGGAAGGTTGTCCATTTCCCGCCGATCATGCACAGCGTCGGCGGCACTATACCGGCGCCCTCGATGAGCTCGCAGAAATGATCGCGGGGAATGCGCCCGGTAAAACTGTCCTGGCTTGTCGGTAGCGGCCTCACCCCGGTGAACTGAAAGACGATGTCGCAATCAGCGATCTCGATCCCGGGAAACACGAAGGACACGGACTGCCGGATGTATTGCCGCTCGTCGTCCTCGCAGCGCGCCTGGTCGGGATCGTCGGCACGGATATCCGTCGAGCCGACCAGCACATTGCCGAGATAGGGGAACAGAATGCAGATCCGGCCGTCCTCGTTCTCGTAATAGATCATGTGGCCGTCGAGGGCGTCGTGAAGCTCGCGATTATCGACGATCAGATGCGATCCTTTGGTGCCGCCCATAAACTTGGGCGCAACGGCTCCGATAGCCGAATTGGTCAGGTCGATCCAGCCGCCTGTGGCGTTGACGACGAGCCGCGGCTTCACGGCAACTGTTTCGCCAGACAGTCCGTCGTTAAGCGCAAGGCCCGCGTCACCGAGCAATACGCGTGCATAGTTGAGCGCTCGAGCGGATGGCTTTTCCTTCATGGTGTCGCGCAGCATCTCGGTACCCAGCCGCTCGGGGTGGCTGACCCAGGCGTCAAAATATGTCGCCGAATTGCGGACAGCAGGGTTTATTGCGGGCCAGACCTCGAGTGTTTCAGCGCGGCTCCTGAACTTGTGCGTCGGGACGATACGCCGTGCGGCGGTGAAGAAATCATACATCGCCAAGCCGGTCTTGATGACCAATGCGCCGCGCCGACCCGGACGACGGCTTAGCCCAAGGAAGCGGAACGCGCCATTTGCCATGCCTGAGAACAGGTCGAAGATAGGCACTGTGGTTGGCAGTGGCGCAACGTAATGCGGAGCGTTCTTCAATAGCCGATCGCGTTCGAGCAGAGATTCGCGAACCAGCTTGAACTCGCCGTTTTCAAGGTAGCGCAAGCCGCCATGAACCATGCGCGAGAGGGCTGCGCTGGCGCCACCACAATAATCACCCTTTTCGGCGAGCAGCACATCGACGCCCTGCAAAGCGAGTTCGCGAAACACACTGATGCCGTTGATGCCGCCGCCGATGACGAGGACGTCAACATCGGGGGTCTCGCGCAAGCCGGCGATCGTCTGGATGCGATTCATCTCAGGACGCGCTTTCGATCACGCGTCTATCGCGACGAGATGCCCGGCCACCGCCGCATCGATGGCCCCCAGTTCCGCCGCGCTCAATAAAATCTCCCCTGCCCTGGCGTTGTCGAGCGCCTGCATCGCGTTTCGCGCTCCACACAACGCGAAGGTGATGCCGGGCTGCGCCAGCGTCCAGGCGATGACGATCTGCGCCATGCTTGCCTGGTGGACCTCAGCGACCGGGGCCAGGGCATGTTTCAGCGCGGCCACCTTGCGCCGGTTGGCCTGAGAGAATCGAGGATTGTCCTTGCGCTGGTCGTCGCCGCTGAACTCACGCGCCGGATCGATGGCGCCCGAGAGCAGGCCGAGTGCAAGCGACGAATAACTGAGTGCTGCAATTTGATGCTGGCGCGCGATCGGCAGCAATGTCTGCTCGATGTCGCGATCCAGCATCGAATATCTTTCCTGGATCGCGTCGAGCTGGCCAGCGGCGACATACTGCTGCAGCTCGGCAGCATTGAGATTGCTTGCGCCGATGGCGCGGATCTTGCCAGCGGATTTGAGGCGTTCGAGCGCTTCCATTGTTTCGGCAATGGGTGTCGTCGGGTCCTGCCAGTGGGTGATGTAGAGATCGATATAGTCGGTGCCGAGCCGCCGCAGGCTCTGTTCCACTTCGTAAGCGATGCCGTCGGCGCCCAGATATCGGTTCACCGGCGTTCCATCCTGATCGAAGAAGTGGTTGCCCTTTTTCGAATGCCAGTTCAGGCCGCATTTGCTGGCGATGACCGCGCGGTTGCGCCGGCCCTTGATGGCCTTGCCGACGATCTCTTCGCTGCGGCCGAGGCCGTAAGCCGGCGCAGTGTCGATCAGCGAGACGCCGGCATCGATGGACGCCTGGATGGCGGCGATCGATTCTGCTTCATCCGTGCCACCCCACATCCAGCCGCCGATGGCCCAGGTGCCGAGTCCCACCGCCGAAGCGACAACGCCGGACTTGCCGATTGAGCGGTTGATTTGTCGAGAATTCATGCTGCATTTCCTTCGGCGAGCTCGAGGATCTTCAAGCCGGTGGTTTCGTCGGTGACGAGAGTATCGAGGTGAGAGCCGCGCATGGCACTGAGGATTGGGACCACCTTGCTGGCGCCGCTGGCGACCCCGATCGACTGCGGAATGGTCGCGAATTCCTCGAGCGTCAGCGAGACCAGCGAGCGGTTGAGGCTGTAGTCGGCGAGCTTGCCGTCGCCGTCTATGAGATGGGCGAGCAGCTCGCCCGCCGCCCCCGAGCGCTCGATGGCCAGCCGGTCGGCGCTCGAGGATGGGTGCAGATCGTAGTAGCTCGAATCGTCAGCCAGGATGGAGCCGATGCCGACCACCGCAAGCGTTGCTTCGCGCGCCTTGTTGAAGACGTCCGAAACCGCCCGGACGCCCATCAGCATGTCACGTTGGGCCGGGCTGTCGGCAAACAGCGGCGCGTGGATCTGATAGGCGCGGCCGCCGAGCTTGTCGGCCATCAGAGACGCGACATGATTGACGTCGGTGTAATGCTTGCCCTGGACCAGGCCGGTCGCGGGAACTACCTCGACGTCGTAGCCGCGGCTCGGCTTGAGGCCGGCGACGACGGCACTCACCCCCTTGCCCCCGGTGATGGAAATCGTGTCGCCGTCCTTGATCGTCTCGAGCACCAGCCTGGCTGCGGCCTCACCGACACGCTGAAGCGCAGTCTGCGGATTGTCCGAAACGGAGGGGACGACGACGGCCCTTTGGAGTCCACCGATCGCGACAAGTCGCGCCTCGATGTCGATCAGTTGCTCGACCGGCGACTTGATCTTGATCTCGACAAGCCCGAGTTGATGACCGCGTTTGATGAGGCGGTTGACGGTCGCATGCGAGATGCCGAGCTCCTTGGCGATTTCCGCCTGCGTCTTGGCTTCCATATAATGAAGCACAAGCGCCTGATACATCTGGCGGACGATCGTGACGTCGTCCCGCGAATTGGGTGGTGACATGATGGATGCTCAACTCTCGCGCTGCTGCTCAGGACTTCCTGCGGTGCAGGAAGTGGTCGATCGATACCGCCGCGAGCAGGATGCATCCCTTGATCATGTCCTGCCAATAGACGGAAACGTCGAGCAGGATCAGCGAGCTTGTGACGACCGAGAGCAGCGCCATGCCCAGTATGGCGCCGAAGATGGTGCCCGAGCCGCCATTGAGCGATGCTCCGCCAATCACCGCCGCGGCGATGATGTTGAGCTCCATGCCAGCGCCGAAGGTCGGGGTCGCAGCGCCAAAGCGTGACATATAGATGACGCCGGCAAAGCCCGCGAGGGTGGAGCAGAGAACCGTGACCCAGAATTTGACCTGCTTGGTCTTGATGCCTGAAAATTGGGCCGCCTTCTCGTTGCTGCCGGTATAAAAGACCTTGCGGAAGGCCGTGGCACGCCGAAGCAGAAAATCGAATATGGCCACGACCACAACAAAGATGACGATGACAAAAGGCACATTGCCGAAGCTGCCCTGGCCGATCGCCTTGAACCCGGGCGGCAGGGTGAACAGCGACAGCGGGGTTCCCTTGGTGATGACAAGGCAGAGACCGCGCACGATCACCATCGCCGCCAAGGATGTGATGAAGTGATTGAGCCCGATAACCGTCACGAAGAAGCCCATCACCGCGCCGATCAGCGCGCTGGCGCCTATGCCGATGAGGCTCGCGGTCCACGGGTCCAGACCCATCAGGAAGAGAGCGCCTGACACGACCATGGAGAAGCAGACCACCGACCCGACGGAAAGGTCGATGCCGCCGACAATGAGGAGTATCGTCATGCCGACCACGACGATGCCTTCAATGGAGAAGCTCATCAGCATGGCGCGGAAATTTCCCCAGGTCAGGAAATGCGGCGAAGCGAATGTCATGGCGATGCACAGCGCCAGCATGATTGCGATCAGCCCCGCCTCGCGCATTGACCCAAGACGCAGCCAGTTGCGCCCGGCAAGCCCGGGGGCGCTCGCCTTGATTTCAGCGTCCATGAGGGTTCCTCCGGTCTGTCTAAGCGACATTCTGAACCTGCCTTGCGTTTGATCGTTGCTGCCGGAGACCCGAAGCCAGCAGCATGATTGCCTCTTCGGTCAATTCGTCAGCCCCCAGTTCGCCGACGATGGCACCTTCGTGTATAACAAGCACCCGGTCGCTCAGTCCGATCAATTCCGGAAGCTCGGATGAAATCACGATGACGCCGACGCCCCGCTCGGCGAGATCGCGAAGCAGGCGATGAATTTCCACTTTGGCGCCGACATCGACCCCACGTGTTGGCTCGTCCAGAATGACCACCTTGGGGCCGACCGAAAGAAGCCTGGCGATGGCGACTTTCTGCTGGTTGCCACCGCTAAGCGTCGACACCTGTGTCTCGATGCCGCCCATGCGCACGCCGTGGCGCGCGACCAGGTCGGTGGCTTGCTTGGCCTCGGCGCGGCGATCGAGCAGCCCAAGCGGCGTGGTCAGCTTCCGAAGGTCGAGCGCGGAGATATTGGATGCAACCAACAGGTCGAGGAACAGGCCCGATGCCTTGCGGTCCTCCGAGAGGTAGACCAGGCCTGCGCGCACCGCATCGCTGTAGGTCCTGATGCTGACCGGCTCGCCATTGAGTTCGACCGATCCCGACACTTTCGGGCGCAGGCCGCAAACAGTCTGGACCATCTCGCTGCGACCGGCGCCAATCAACCCGCCGATGCCAAGAATTTCGCCTGCTCGAAGTGTGAAACTGACGCCAGCGGAACCCTGTCGATAGGAGAGATTTTCGACCGACAGCACAGGGCGGCCGCTACGCCGTTCAGGCGAGAGCTTTTCGGGATAGAGCTGCGTGATTTCGCGCCCGACCATCTTGCGCACGACATCATTGGGAGTGACCGAAGCGATAGAATCGGTCGCTACGTATCTGCCGTCACGAAACACCGTGACGCGGTCGCACAGGCTGAAGATCTCCGCCATGCGATGGCTGATGTAGATGATTGAAATTCCGCGCGCCTTGAGATCGCGGACGATTGCGAAAAGGCGCTGCGCCTCGGTCTCGGTCAGCGCGGCCGTCGGCTCGTCGAGCATCAGCATCCGGCATTCGAGCGTCAGCGCCTTGGCGATTTCTACAAGTTGCTGGTTGGAAATAGAAAGGTCGGCGACCGGCGTCTCGACCGGGATCGGCGCCAGCAGGTCCATTATCTTCTGCGCATCGGCGTAGAGCCGGCGAAAATTCATCAGCGGCGCGCGCCGATTGTTGACGGCCGCCATGAGGATATTCTCGGCCACCGTGGCATCCTCGCAGAGCGCGATTTCCTGATGGACGAGGCCTATGCCAAGCCGCTGCGCGGCGGATGGCGATGTGATGGTGACGTTCTTGCCTTCGAGACGAATGGCGCCTTCGTCGGGTTGCACAATGCCGGCGATGATATTCATCAGCGTGGACTTGCCCGCGCCGTTCTCGCCGCACAGCGCATGAATTTCGCCGCGCTGCAGCGTGAAATCGACCCCGGTCAGCGCTTTGATGGCGCCGAACGATTTCGAGATGTCGCGGATTTCAAGAATGGCGGCGGCAGTCACTCCGTCCCCCTTCAGCGTTGAAATTGATGATATGGCCCGGGTCGACGGGGCGCGAACGCGCCCCGTCCGGTCGAGCATTCCGAAGGAGTTCCGAGAGCGGCGGGCCTTATTCCTCGATGCCCTTGGTGCCGCGCCGCTTGAGGTAGGCGTCCCAATAGAAATCGTCGGCATTTTCCGCGGTGACGATGGAAAAGCCGTTGTCGACGAAGGGCACGCTCATGCCGTTGAAGCCCGACCGCCGGGCGTCGTTCATCGGATCGATCAGTTCAGGATGCTTGGCCAGCCACAGCAGCATGAACCCCATATAGCCCTGCATGCCCTGGTTCGGGTTGACTGAGCCAAAGATCTCGCCGGCCTTGATCATGTCGAGGATCTTGGCGTTGACGTCGGCCAGCATGACCCGGATCTTGCCGCCGCCTTCCTTGGCGGCCTGAGCGGCGCCGATTGCCGAGTTGGCTTCCGGCATGAACACCGCGCCCAGATCGGGATGCGCCTGAGCAAGGCTGAGCACGGCCTGATAGGCCTTCGTCGCATCCTGGTTCGACGCAGCGCGGCCGACGAGCTTCATATCCGGCCATTTGGCTTCCATGCGGGCGATGAACGCGGCAATGCGCTTGTCGTGATTGTCCTGTCCGGGGTTTTCGAGGACCGCGTATTCGCCCTTGCCGTCCATCGCCTTGGCGACTGCATCGGCAGCATAGGTGCCTTCGGCGACGTTGTCGGAGGTGATGTAGGATACTCGTTTGGAGTTGGGCGAGTCTGCGGCGAATGTGACTACCGCCGTTCCCTGCTCAATGGCCCGATTGATTGGCTCGATGAAGGGATCGGAGTTCATCGGATGGACCAGGATGCCAGCCGGCTTCTGAGCCAGCGCCTGGTCGAACGTCGCTATTTGCTTGTTCACGTCGTATTCGGGGGTCCCGGTATATTCGGTCTCGCAGCCGAACTGTTTTCCAGCCTGCTTGAACATCTCGTAGACCGGGAACCAATATTCGACGCCGGAAACCATGACGTTCATGACGTATTTTTCACCCGGCTCGCACTTGAACGGGTTAGCGGCCTGGGCAGCGGCGTGGCTTGCCCCCAACACTGTGGTGGCAGCTGCCGAAATGGCGAGCATGCTCAAAAATTTGCGCAAGAGTCCTCCCTCGGCCGAAGCCTGGTCAATTGGGCGGTCGGACACTTGCGTGCCGCCGCTTGTGGTTGATGAGGCCGAACCTCCTCCCGAGGCCCAGCGGTTGATCATTCGCAGCAGTTGGCTCGAGTGTCAATAAAATTCACGTACAGAAATATATTTCACGACTGCTCGGTGCACCCGCCCGGCCGAGACGACAAGCGCCGCCATCGCAGCGGCTGTCCTCGTTCACGAGGACCGGCGCCGAAGCCGTTAGGGTCGCCAATGTTGGTGAGTGAACAGCCAGGCAAGCTCAGGTCAGCGGTTTCAACTGACCTGGCGATGCTTTCCTGAATGACCTACGACCGTTGTAGGTCAAGGCAGGCAGGCATTGAATGTCAGGGACGAGCCTGCTTCCCCTCTCAGGGGACTTCAGATCGTCCAGCCTTAGACATGCACGGCAATCGAATTGCGCTCCACCAAGCGGGCCGCCAGGACACGGTGCTCGAAAGGTAAGGTGGCCTCCGCCAGCCTCTTCAAGAGAAGCTCCGCCGCCGCCGCTCCGATCAAATGGGCGGGTTGCGCGATGGCTGTGATACCCTGTGCCACGAACTGCATCCAGTCGAGATCGTCGAAGCAAAGCAGCGAAACGTCTCCTGGAATCGCAAGCTTCAGTGCGGAAGTCGCCTCCAGAACGCCTGTCGACATCACACCGTCGGCGGTGAATAGAGCGGACGGCGCATTGCGCATCGTCAGCAGATCGAGCGCCTCTTTGCGGGCCGCCTCGCTGGAATAGACCGTCACGCGGCGGATCAAGTGCAGATCCGGCTCGATTCCTGCGGCACGATGGGCTTCCAGATAACCCAACAGCCGTTGCCAGCTTGGATGGTGGTAGCGAACCTCGGCGCTGGAGAGGTCAGCGTTCGCCACAAACGAGCCGACATCATCGCGCTGGCCCGGACCTAGTTCGGCCAGTATGCCGATGCGGCTGTGTCCGGCCTCAATCATTGCAGCGATGCTGCTGCGCGTTACAGACACGTTGTCGACCACCACGGTATCGGTTTCCAGGCCTGCCACGATGCGGTCGAACTGCACCACCGGACAGCGAGCCGCGACCGCCTCACGAAGATGATCCGGCTGATCCGCGAAGGTCGACGAGACGATCAAACCGTCGACCTGTTTTTCCAGCAGCAGTTGCACTGCCTCTCGCTCGAGTTCGGCATTTTCGTCACTATTCGTAACGATAACCCCGAAGCCGCCACGGCGCGCAACATCCCCTATCCCACGCAAGACGCTCGCGTAGAATGGGCTTTCGATGTCGCCGACCACAACTCCGATAGTCTGCGTCTTACCGGTGATCAGACCTTTTGCCAGGCGATTGGGGCGATAGCCCAGCGCTGCTGCGGCGGCGCGCACTTTCTCCTGAACTTCGGGGCTGCTGTAACCGTAGTCGCCAAGCACACGCCCCGCCGTGGCGGAACTGACCCCGGCCCGGCGAGCAACCTCTATGATGGTTGCGTTTTTTGACGATCTTTGAACCACTCAGCAAGCTCCGCCGCCCATTCGTGCGTCGTAACGACGAGCTAGTGGCAGTTAGCCCCACCCCGCAAGCCCGAACACAACAGCACTCGCCGTTGCACACACTATTGCAAATCAGAGCACCTCAGACAGAAAGCGCTGAAGACGTGGGCTTTTCGGATTGTCGAAAAGGTCCTCTGGTCGCCCTGCCTCGACAATCCGCCCCTCGTCCATGAATACGACCTGGTTTGCAACCTTGCGAGCGAAGTTCATCTCATGCGTAACGACGACCATCGTCATCCCGCCCCGCCCGAGGTCGGCCATCAAATTCAGGACGCCCTTCACCAATTCCGGATCGAGGGCGCTGGTGACTTCGTCGAACAGCATAATTTCGGGTTCGAGGGCCAGGGCTCGCGCAATGGCCACTCGCTGCTGCTGTCCGCCCGAAAGATTTGCCGGCCGATGGTCTTTGCGCTCCAAGAGTCCGACTTCATGCAATCTCGCTGAGGCCGCGCGCTCAGCCTCCACGCGCGACATGCCTCTTACCTTGCGCAGCGCCAGGGTGATGTTGGCGAGCGCACTGCGGTCGGGGAACAAATTGAATTGCTGGAAAACCATGCCGACACGACGCCGGAGCTGGTCAGGGGTCTGGCTGTAGATGCTTTCGCCATCGAGGAGGATGTCTCCGGCCCGACATTCGACGAGGCGGTTGAGGCAACGCAGCAAGGTCGACTTGCCCGAGCCGGAGGGCCCGATCAGGCAGGTGACCGTCCCGGGCTCCACCTTCAGACTGACGTCATGGAGCACCTGGATGGCGCCGTAGGCCATGTCGATATTCTTGACCTCGATGCTGCCACCCTTGAAGCGTGCGGGCGCCTTGGCTGCGCCCGGTAAACCGGCGTCAGCCAGCTCGGCGACTTCCTTGAGGCCGCTCTGCACGGCGCTGATACGCTTGCCGACGCGCATGCGCGCGTCGATGTAGTTGACGAGGTGGGTTAGCGGTACCGTGATCACGAGATAGAACACGCCGGCCAGCAAGAGTGGTGACAAATTGCCGGTCAGCACGGCCTGGTCTTGGCCGACACGGAACAGTTCGCGTTCGGAGGCGAGCAGGCCAAGGAAATAGACCAGGCTGGAGTCTTTGACGTTGCCGATGAACTGGTTGACCAGTGCCGGCAGGACGCGGCGGATGCCTTGCGGGATCACCACCAGGCGCCTGCCTTGGCCATACGTCATTCCGAGAGTGCGGGTTGCGTCGATCTGACCACGCTCGACGCTCTGAATGCCGGCCCGGAAAATTTCTCCGATGTAGGCGCCGGCAATAAGGCTGAGTGCCAGAATGCCCAGCGGATAAGGCGATGGACCGAACAGATCGCGGCCCAACCGCGCGAAGCCCTGGCCAATGATCAGAATAGTCACAATGGCAGGAAGCCCACGGAAGATATCGGTGTAGACCCGCGCGAGGAGTTTCAGCGGCTGGTTCTCGGAGATCCCCATCACGGCGAGGACGATTCCGATCAGCGTCCCGAAAAACGTCGAGGCGACAGCCAGGATCAGGGTGTTCTTGAGGCCGACCGTCACCATGTTTGGCAGAACGTCTGCCATCGCCTGGAAATCAAGGAAGCTGCGGGCGAAGGTATCGAACCAGCTCATATCAAGTCCATCTATAACTTGGCCGGGCACCGTTGCTCACGGGCCCGGCCAGAAAACACAGCAAAGTCGCTCGAACTCACTTCTTGGGCAGATATTGATCCGGCATCGGGGTGCCCGCGAACCACTTTTCGTGCAGCCGCTTCCAGATGCCATCGTCCATTGCCTCGCGCAGCGCCTTGTTCAGTGCCTCGCGGAAGTTATCGTTGCCTTTCTTGACGACGAACCCGGCTGGCGCATCGAAGGACGGCACGTTCATTGTTATCTTCAGGTTCTTGTAGCGTTCTACATACTGCTTAGCCGACTCATAGTCGGTGAAATGGCCATCGATCGTCCCATTGTTCAGCGCCGCCACTGCGGTGTTGTTGTCGGGGAACTTGACGATGTCGCCCTTTAAATTCTTCTCGGCATAGATTTCCTGCAGCGTCCCCTGGATAACGCCGATGCGCTTTCCGGCGGTGCTCTCATTGCTTGTCAGAGCCGGATCGGCCGAAATGATCGACAGATAGCCGGCGATATATCCGTCGCTAAAATCCACGGTCTTCTTGCGCTCCGCGGTCGTGCCAATGGCAGCGACAGCGACGTCGAAGCGGCCGTTGGCGACGGATGGCAGCAGCGCCGAGAATTCCTGGCCGGTGAAAACAACCTGCTCCTCCTTGAACCCAAGCCGGCGCGCCACGTCGCGGAAGAGTTCAGCATCGAAGCCGGTGAAGTTTCCATTGGCGTCGGTGAAGACGTAGGGCTTCGCATCGCCCATCGTTCCGACGCTGATCGCCATCGGGTCGATGAGATTGTAGGGGTTGTCGCTCGCCTTTGCCTGCGTGGACCAGGCCAATGTGCCAAGTCCTGTCATCAACGCGACGGTCAGCGCCAGACCGCATTTCACCAGGTGGCGCCTGCTCGAATTTGTTTGCATGTCTTCTCCTCTTACGATCGGCCGAACCCGGCCTTGTGGTCCCACTCGACGTCTGATCCATCAAAAATGCTCTTGGGCGGCGTTTCGTTGAGTAGATGAGAACGTTATCACTTCTCTAGCATTGTCCGTTCCTCGCGTGAATTGTTTCGAGAATTTCGCAGCTAGACGGCTTTCCCGGGTGGAGCGTGCCGGGCCCCGCGGAGGATCTCGGGCGTCATGTTCCCAAGATCTATTGCTGACGCGTGGCCAATCGCGCCGTAGTACTGGCAGGTTGCAGCCGCCGCCTCTGCGGCATGGCGGAGAATGTCCTGAGGCGCCTCTTCGTTAAGCAGTCCGAGTAGCGTTCGGGCGATGAAGGTGTCGCCCGCGCCCAAGGTGTCGACGGGTTCGACCCGCCGCGCCGGAGTGTGGTAGGAGACAGAGTCTCTGTAAAGCACCGCGCCGGCTCGACCGCGAGTCACCAAAACCCACTTTGAACCACATGCAAGCAGCTCGGATACGATTGCGGCCAATTCCTTGTCGTCGAGACCATCCCCTGAGAGGGAAGCCAGATAGCAATAAGGTCCAATCTTTCGCCGATGCTCCGGTTCCCGTCGCGTAGAAAAGTCGTAAGATAATAGAGAGTTACCTGACACTGAGGCAATCCACGGGTCTAATCCGCTGGACTGGCCGATATGCACGGCCTGAAAGCCTGAGAGAAAATCCAGATCTTCATGCGTCGGCGTGAACATCGAAACACCGAGGTCGAAATCCAGGAAAATCCGATCGGCGTTGTGGTGACCTATGAGGCAGTAAGCGGTCGGCCCTTCGAGGCGCCGCAATCGGGTGATGTCAACGCGCTCCGACGCCAGTGCCGTGCAGATCAGGTCCCCGGCCCGGTCTTTTCCGATCGCTCCAACATAGGCCGACTGCCCGCCGAAGCGGCTCAGGTGGACTGCGACATTGAGGCAGTTTCCGCCAGGATACATCTCGCCGCGATCAAGGTAGCAATCGACCACGTTATCGCCCATCGCGGCAATCTTGACCATTGCAGGACTTTCAGCTTATAGGATGTGATAACGTTCGCACAATGACTGCTGCCTGTCAATTGCGCGCCGACCCAACTCTGTCAGCGAGACGAGGATACTCATGATTTCCGCCCTGCCTGCCGACGTAGAACGCGCTCTGAACGCCACCGCGGGCAGGCAGTTTTCGCACCTCTTTCTCGTGGCGTGCGGCGGCTCGCTTTCGATCATGATGGCAGGCAAATACTTCCTCGACCGCCACAATGGGACATTCGCCTGTGACAGCTACAACGCGGATGAATTCGTCTGCCGAGATCCGCGGCGGTTGGGACCTGACACGCTCGTTGTCCTTTGCTCGCAGACAGGAACCACCAAGGAGACAGTGCGGGCGGCCAATCATGCCAGGACGCGAGGCGCAACGACAATCGGCATGACGCTCGACCAGACGTCGCCCCTCGCGCGGGCGGTCGACCACCCGATTGCCTACCAGGCTTCGTACACGACGGGCAAAGCAATCGATGCAGCCTACAGCAATTACGGCGTGCTCTACATGCTGCTCGCCGGTTTGATCGATGCTCGGGAGGATGGCGGGCTAACCGACGACCTGCTGATCTCCCTGGGCCATCTTCAACCGGCCATCGAGCGCGCGCACCGGGCCTACGCAGACCGGTTCGAGGCGTTTGCCCCTCGCTTCGCACCTCGAGAGGCAATCTACACACTAGCCAGCGGTGCCAGCTACGGTGCGGCCTATTCCTACGCCATCTGCGTGCTCATGGAAATGCAGCGGTACGACTCGCAGGCAATACACGCGAACGAGTTCTTTCATGGCCCATTCGAAGTCGTGGATAAGGATGCTTGCTTCATTGTCTTGCTGGGTTTGGACGAGACACGGAGCCTTTCCGAACGCGCCCGCGATTTCCTTATCGAGTACGGCAGCCGGGAAAACATCCTGGTGCTCGATGGAGCCGAACTCGACCTCAGCGGTATGTCCGAACACATCAAACCCTATCTCGTGCCTTTGGTCTTCTTCGACACTCTATGGCGTTTTGCCTACAAGCTGGCCGGTTTGCGCGATCGGCCGATGCTCGAGGGCCGGCGCTACATGAAGAAGCTGTCGGACTACTAGTCCCGCCGCGCGTGTGGCGATCTCACACTCAGCCCATCTTCCGCGTAGAAGGATTTCTCTATGACTGCATCCCCTAAGCCGCGCCATGTCGTCGTTGTCGGCGCAGGCATCTTTGGCACCTCGACCGCGCTGCACCTCGCCCGCCTTGGCCTTGATGTGACCATTGTCAACGACGGCGCGCCGTCCAACGGCGCATCCGGCCGTTCACTTTCCTGGCTGAACTCAGCGCGACGCGCGGACACTGCCTATCACCGCTTGAGGCTTGCAGGCATCGATCGTTATCGGACCCTGGCTGCTACAAGGCCGGAAGCCGCATCGTGGCTTCGCTTTGACGGCGGCCTCACCTGGGATGCAGATGACGAGGCGAACCAGATCGCGTCGATGTGGCAGTTGGAGCAGGATATTGGTTATGACTCGCTTCTGCTCGATCCTGCCGAAGTTGGCGCAGTGACGCCCGGCATCGATGCCAGTGCGATCACCCCGCAGGGCTCCATCTTCAATCCTGGCGAAGGATGGGTTGACCTGCCCTCTTTGATCGATCTGCTGCTCAATGAATTCCGCTCCCGCGGCGGCAAGCTTGTTCAGGACGCAGGACGCGTGCGGATAGTTGCCACAGGCGGTCGCGCACGTGGCGTCGTCACTGCTGGCGGTACTCCGGTCGAGGCGGATGCAGTCGTCCTTGCCGTAGGGCCAGCGACGCCTTGCATGCTTGCGTTAGATCGGAGTCCATCTCCCCGACGCCACGCCGATTTCACTTCTCTTGAAGACCAAACCGATCAAGACCGACCTCCGTGCCGTGCTGAATACGCCGCGTGTTGCGGTGCGCCCGACGCCGGATGGCGCACTTGTTTTGGATTCGGCATGGTCGGAGGAAGAAGTCGTGGTCAACTCAGACGGCACCTACACCGTGCACGACAAAACCGTAAAGGGACTGCTCGACGAAGCTAGCGCCGTGCTCTTCGGCAATCCGCGGCTCCAACTCGCAACCTACGCCGTTGGCCCGAAGCCTATCCCCGGCGATGGCGAGCCGGTGCTTGGCTCCGTCGAGACCGTCTCCGATCTTCACGTCGTCTTTAGCCACAGCGGCGCCACGCTTGGACTGATCGTCGGCGAATTGCTGGCCAAAGAAATCGCCTCCGGCAATCCGCACCCTATGCTTGCAACCTTCCGCGCCAACCGTTTCGGCTAAAAGGGCAATCGCGGCCGAGATCGAACTGTCCAGATGAGCCGCGGTGGCATTGCCCAGATGACCGCCTTCGGAGGTTGATCCGCGCAGCTGACTAGGATAACATGACAATCGTAGTTTAGTTTTAGCCGCGGCCGCAGCAAGGCTGGCCCTTCACGCGCGGCGCCATCAAAACCTTTGAAACTCAGCGCAGAGCGCCTGCCCGGCGTCTGTGCGACATGGCGTCCGCAACGAATGATCGACAAGAATCAGATTGCAGCAGAACAGGCAACGTTTCGAGGCTTCGCCAACAGCTATCTGCGTGAGCTGAATTCCGGGATTCCGGTGTTCCACCGCATCGGAGAACGGAACTTCGATTGCGTGGAGATTTCCCTGCCGTCGCGGCATGCCGTGCTGCGCATCGAAATGAAATCCCGATCGCTTTGCGGAATGCACCTGTTTGGACAGATCTGGATTCGTCAGGATGCCGGTCCGAACTGGCACGAGATAGAACCGATCCTGGCCGTGCATCTGCTTGTGCTGGGAGCCAGAGAAGCCGGATCGGCCACGCACCGACAAGCCGATGTGGAGCTCCTCGAACGGATTCTTCAGAGCTGTCAGGCGACGAAGCGTTACCTCGACGCAGCCGATCGGGCGCCGCCACCGGTCGGCTTTATAGCCGTGGAACAATCCCTGTATTTCGGACATCCGCTGCATCCGACGCCCAAGAGCCTGCAAGGCATGTCGAACTGGCAGCAGGATGTCTATGCCCCCGAATTGCGCGGCGGTTTCCAGCTGGCCTATTTCGCCGCCGCTGCCGACCTCGTCCGCGAGGATTCCGCCGGCATCGCGGTGACCTCGATCGTCAGTTCACTGCTGGGGAACGACGCCGGCAAGGTCGCCGCAGGTAACGGCGAGATGCTCCTGCCCATGCATCCGCTTCAGGCGCAAGCATTGATGCTCGACCCGGCGGTGCGCGCGCTCATGGATTCAGGGCAGATCCGGTATCTCGGCCCGGCAGGGCCGGTGTTCACGGCGACTTCTTCGGTGCGCACGGTTTACAGCGATGATGCCGCCTGGATGCCGAAATTCTCGCTGCCCGTCCGCATCACCAACTCCAAGCGCGTCAACAGGCGGCACGAATTGGAGGCAGGCGTTGCGGTGGCGCGCCTGTTCGAACGCGCCGGGATCGACATGTTCGAGCCGCGCCTCGGCTTTCTCCACGACAGCGCATACCTGACGCTGGATTTTTCCGGACAGGCCGAGAGCGGTTTCGAAGTCATCTTCCGCGAAAACCCGTTCCGGGGCCGCGCCGGCGACCCCGTGATCACCGTTTCGGCACTGACGGCCGAACCACGTCCCGGGCACAGCTCATTGTTCGAAACCATCGTCCGGCGCGTCGCGCAGGATCATGATATCTCGGTGCGGCAGGCGTGCCGTCGCTGGTTCGAATGCTATCTCGACTGTGCGCTCGATCCGCTGGTCAAACTCTACGATCGGTTCGGCGTCGCGCTGGAAGCGCATCAGCAAAACAGCTTGCTTGACCTGTCGCAGCAGGGGCTGCCCAGCCGATACCTCTATCGCGACAGCCAGGGGTTCTACCTCTCGAACAGTTTCAGGGCCCGGTGGTATGGCCTGATGCCCGATATTGTCCAGATCCGCAGCCTCTTCTTCGATGACAGAGAGATCCGCGAGCGGCTCTCCTACTACCTCATCGTCAACCAGATCTTCTCGGTCGTCGCTCGCGCCGGGCATGACGGCCTGGCAAGCGAGGCCGAACTGCTCGCCATGCTGCGTGCGCGGCTCAAGAAGCTGGCGCAAGAGCTTACTGGCGCAGGCGGGGAATTCGCGACCAGCCTGCTGGACAAGCCGCACATCACCGCAAAGGCCAACCTGGCGATCCGGCTGCAGGATGTCGATGAGCTGGCCGAGGGCGGCAGCGCCGTCTACACGCATTTTCCCAATCCACTCAGCCGTGTCGGGCTATTTGTCGCCGCGGAGCAGGCACATGCCATTGCCTCTTGATCTCCACGGCATCCCCGAGCTGCGTGTGATGCGCCAGCTCGCGGAAGCCCTGGTCTATGAGGGCCTGGTCGATTGCGCGGTGTCGCGAGACGGCGGGAAAGCCCGCTTCGAATGGCGCTGCGGCGGCGCCTCGATACGCTGCGAGGGATCGATCGGCGCCTTCGGCCGGGTCAGGGTTGTCGCCGAAACGATCGAGCGGGGCTGCGACGGCCAATGGCGCCCGGCGACGCTCGGCGATCTGCTTGCGAGCATAGACACCTGCCCCGAACGGCGCGCGCAACTCACGTCCGAACTGGATCGGACGCTCGATTTCAGCGCCTGGAACCAGCTCAATCTCCGGCCCAGACCGCGCCGCGATCTGCCATTTGCGCAACTCGACAGCGCGATCGATGAGGGTCATCCCTATCATCCGTGTTTCAAGGCGCGCACCGGCTTCGACTACGCCGACCACGCGGCGTACGGCCCGGAAGCAGGCAACGCCTTCCAACTGGCCTGGCTGGCGGTCGCGCCCGAACGTCTGCACTCGGGGTATCCCACGGACGAGCAGGCTTTCTGGATGCACGAACTCGGCACCGAAACCTACGCGCTGCTGGACGAGCGCCGTGCCCGGCTCGGCGACAATGCAAGGCGGTTCGGCCTGATGCCGCTGCATCCCTGGCAATGGAAAGCGTTACAGGGCTCGGAGCTGTCGCGCTGGCTGGCGGAGGGCTCCGCCGGATTCCTCGGCCAGGCCGGCGACCACTATACCGCCAGCCAATCCGTGCGGACGCTTTTCAATCGCGATCAGCCGCGACGCGCCAATCTCAAACTGCCGATGAATCTCATCAACTCGTCGGCCAGGCGCATCATCGAGCCGCATTCGGTGTGCAGCGCGCCGGTGATCAGCCGCTGGCTCAAGGACATTGTCGCCAGCGATCCGCTGTTCGAGGCGCGTTATCCGCTCACGATCCTCGCCGAATATGCCGGCACGATCGCAGATCGGGAAGGACCGCTGGCAGGACAGATCGCCGCGATCTGGCGGGAGGAGGTTACGAGCAGCCTCCAGCCCGGCGAAACCGCGGTGCCGCTCAACGCGCTGATGGCCTTGGAGAGTGACGGCCGGCCGTTCGTCGCGGACTGGGTCGAGCAGCACGGGCTGGACGCCTGGCTCGACAAGCTTGTGGCTACGGTGGTGATGCCGGTGTTTCACCTGCTCGTCGGCCATGGCATCGCCACGGAAGCGCATGGCCAGAACCTGATCCTGATCCATCGCGATGGCTGGCCCGTGAGACTGGCGATGCGCGACTTCCACGACAGCGTCGAATATGTGCCGGGCTTCCTGCGCGATCCCTCCACTGTTCCCGACTTCCTCGCCTTGAACCCCGCCTATCGTGACGCCGCGCCGAACCAGTACTACTGGATGGAGAGCGCCGATTTGCTCGGCGAGCTCTGCCTGAACGCCTTGTTCGTCTACAACCTCGCCGAGATCTCGCATCTGCTGCGGCATTGTTACGGTCTCGACGAAGACAGCTTCTGGTCAGACGTCGGCAGGCGGTTGCAGGACCATTGCCGGCAGTTCGGACTGACACACCGGCAGGCCGCGCTTGGCCTGTTCCAGCCACGCATCCGCACGGAATCGCTGCTTCGACGCAAGCTCGCGCCACCGGGCACCGAATGCGCTCACGAAATCCCAAACAGCCTTGCAGTGGCGTAAGGAGACAGAAAACATGATCGCAATCAACGACACGGTCTTTGATCAGGCCTATTTCCGCGACGCGGCGCACCGCATTGCGGCTGCGGTGCAACTCGACAAGCGCGCAGGCGACCGTTTTGCGGTCTGTTTCTCCGAGGCGCAGGATTGGCTGGCGTTCTTCTTTGCCGCGCGCGCGGCCGGCGCCAGCGTGCTGCCGCTGCATCCCTCGACGCCATATGCCGCGGCGCGCCGGCAGGCGGAGACGGCGAAGTGCAACTGGCTTTTCTACAACCGGCTGGATGGCGAGCCGATCTGCGAGGAGCGCGCCAGCGAAGCTGGACAGCTGCTGCAGATGAGTTCCGGCACGACCGGCGAGCCGAAATGCATCGCGCGCGCCTGGAGCGACATAGACGACGAGATCGACAGCTACACCTCGGCGTTTGTCGAGCCACAGGACATGACGCCGTTGATCGCCGGCCCAACCACTCATTCCTATGGCTTGATCTGCGGCGTAATGGTGGCACTGAAGCGCGGCCAGTCGCCCGCCATACTGGACACAGGGAACCCAAAATTCCTGCTGCGCAAGCTGCGCGAAACGGAGCGGCCCTACCTGATCTCGTCGCCGGCCATCCTTCACACGCTCGCCAGGCTCTTGCCGGCCGGCGAGCAGATCCACGCTACGATGACATCCGGCACCCTCTTGCCCGACCCCTGGTTCGGGCAGATCAGAGCCAAATCGAAATACATGTTCCAGCAGTACGGCTGCTCGGAAGCCGGGTGCATAGCGATCAACCCTGATGTGCAGGCGGCTAATGAAATCGGCCATGTGCTGCCGCGCTTCGCGTTGCGCGACGCCGGCACGGCCAGTGAGCCGAAGGAAATTGCCGTCGAGCGCAAAGGCGTGGTCGTCGAGACGCGCGACCTCGGCTACCGCCGCGACGACGGGATGCTGGTTTTCCTGTCGCGTCTCGACGATCTGATCAACGTCTCTGGCCTCAACGTCTATCCGAAGGAAGTCGAGGACGTGGTCATGACGTTCGGCGGCATTGACGACGCGGTCGTGTTCCGCAAGCAGGATGCATTCGCGGGCGAGCGCGTCGCGCTTCTGTTCAGCGCCGAACATGCGGTCGACCGGGCGCAGCTTCGGCAATGGTGCGCCGAGCGGCTTGCAGCACACCAGATGCCGACCGAGATCGTTCAGGTGGAGCGGATCCCGCGCCAAACGAACGGCAAGATCAGCCGGCGTGACGTGGCTGCGCGCTATGGCACGGGCGAATCCGCGCCGGTACGGACGGAGGCAGCCTGATGACCTACGATCAAATACTCGACGCGATGGGGACGATCCTGCGCGACAAGCTCGACAACCAGCACATGGATAGCTTCGCACCGCAAGCCAGGCTGAACGAGGATCTGTATCTCGATTCCGTGCTCATTCTCGAACTCATGCTGGCGCTTGAACTCGACCACGGTGTCGCGCTTCCCGAGGAGGTGATCAGCCGTCAGGATCTGGATACGGTGGACGATCTGGCGCGGCTGTTCGTCAACGCCTCGGAATCCAATGAGCCACTGGTTAAGCCGGCTAAGGAACTTGTTCTCGCTCGCGCGGAACGAGAAGCGGCTGAGCGGATCGGCGTGCATGGCGAGGACTTCGTCGACATCAAGGTCCATTGCTTCGTCAGCAATGTCTGCCACGCGGTGAAGCAAAGGCAGCTCGATCATCGACCTTTCTTCTTCGGCGTCTGGGATGCGGGTTTCGCCGTCGATAAAAGCTGGCGGCTGGCGTATCACGCGCCTGAAATCAACCACGACTTCTTCCGCGATTGGTTCGAGCGCCTGTATGGCGCCAAGGTCCGCCAATGGTATCGGCCGGACGCCGCCAAGGTGGAGAACCTGGCGACGATGCTGGAGCTTCTGGAGCGCAAGAAGCAGAGCGAGTACCTGATGGTCATGCTCGATCTCTTCCATCTGCCGGAGCGCGAGAACAAGTTCAACCAGAACCCGTTCCCGCATTATCTGATGTTGGAACACACCGAGGATCCCGCAGTATGGATGGTTCTAGATCCGGATTTCCGCTGGGAAGGCAGGATCGAGAAGCAGAAAGTCATCAATGCGATCATGCAGCCGACCGTTGCCGGCGGCTTCATTTTCGACGCTGCCGACATCAGGAAACCGTCCGCCGTCGATCTGCGCGACTATTTCCTTGCCTGTTTCCATGAAGACGACAATCTGCTGACGCGCGCAACGCGCGAAGTCGTTCGGGCGCATCTGGAAGGCCGCGACGGCGTGAAACTGCCCGATTTGTCGATGGCGCTGCGCGAGCTGCCGGTCATCTCGATCCGCAAATACGCGCTGGAGCACGGCTTCGCCTTTTTCTGGCGATCGCTGCAGCTTTCCAACGCCGAGTTCGACCCGATCTGCGACGACATCGAATCTCTGATCCAGGAATTCAAGACGCTTCACTACGCCATCATGAAACTCAGCCAGACAGGCGACGAAGCCCTGGCGTCGCGGGTGTTCGAGAAACTCGATATGCTGGACGCGATGGAGCGCTCGCTGAAGCGCCGCCTTGCCCAAACCTATCGGGTGTGGTGCGACACGCGCGGCCTCCTGCACGCGCCGCGCCTCGATGTCGAGGACGCCGTCGCATGAGGCTGTCGCTCTGCACGATCACCTTCCGCCATCATCTGCTGTCGCTGGAGGACATCGCGCGATGGGCGGCGGCGAACGATTTCCAAGGCATCGAGCTCTGGGGCGCACACGCGCGCAACATGCAGCATATAACCGAGCGCAACGCCGACTGGATGGCGGCGTTCGGCCTTTCGGTGCCGATGCTCAACGACTATCTGCCTCTCGATGAGGATCTGGCGTCGCTGCGTCACGCCACGTCGAACCTCTGCCGCCTAGCCGGCCGCTGGGGCGCCCGCAAGGTGCGCACGTTCGCCGGCAAGTCGGCAAGCCGGGACACCTCGCCCGAAGCGCGCTGGCGACTGTCGGCGCGGCTCAAGGACGCCTGCATGATGGCGCAGGACCAGGGCTGCCAGCTACTGGTGGAGACACATCCGGGAACGCTTGCCGATACGCTGTCGTCGACGCAGCGCCTGCTCGAGGAGGTCGACCATCCGGCGCTGGGCATCAATTTCGACACCTTGCACGTCTGGGAAGGCGGCGCCGATCCGGTCGCCGCGCATCGCGCCCTGTTGCCGCATATCCGGCACTATCATCTGAAGAATGTCCGCTCGCGTGCCGACCTCGCCGTCTTCGAGCCGGCAAACGTCTATGCCGCGTCCGGAAAGCGGACGGGCATGACCGCGCTTTTCGACGGCGCGGTGGATTATTTGCAATTCCTCGACGAATTGTTCGAGCGCGAGGAGGTGGATGCCTCGCTGGAATGGTTCGGCGGCGACTGCTTCAACATACTCGCCAACGACGCCCGCAACATGCGCCTGCTACGGGCGGACCGCGAAGCACCGGTTCGCGCCGGCGTCGCTTGAGCATCGACAGCGCCGCGCGTCCTAATGGATGCCGAAAGGGCGCTGTAGCACTTTGGCGCACGATCCGTTCCGAAGGCGCCAACGCAGACATCGTTTTTGCAGCCGGCTGGGCGATTGCCGAGGCCGGCGTTTTGCCAAGGATCAGAAGCGCGCGGTGGCGCTCAGCCGGAACGAGCGGCCGGGATCAAAGTGCGGCGCCACCCCGTCGAAATCCTGCCCGTAGGCCGCGCGGTCGGTATAGGCCTCGTCAAAAATGTTGAGCGCGTCGGCGCGCAGCGTGAAGTTCGGCTTCGAAGGCGGCGTCCACTCGACATAGGCATTCACCACCTCATAGCCCGGCAGTTCCTTCTTCTCGCTTGCCGGGTCGGTTGGATGCCGCACCAGGGTCCTGTCGGTCTTCAAGGCGATTTCGATGTCGCCACCGACTTTGACGCCCCAATCGTCGAATGTGTAGCCGGCGCCGATCATCACGATCTGGCCGAGAGGCGTCGTCAAATAGCGGCCGATCTCGGTATCGGCCGGCTTGCCGTCGACGTCGGCATTGATGTCGGCATATTTCACACTGACAAAGCCGGCCTCCCAATCATAGCGGCCGCCGATCTCCCAACCCTTGGAAACGAGATCGAGCGTTCGGATCGATGTGAAGGCAGGTACTGGCGCGCCACGTCCGAACACCGGCAGGCGCGCGTCGTTGATGTCGGTGCGAAACACGTTCGCCTCGAAGGTGAAACCGTTGTAGCGCGCCTCCAGACCGGCCGTATAGTTGTTTGACGTCACCGGCTCCGGGCCGTCGCCATAGGTCCACAGCGGGTTCTGCAGGTAGTTTTCCGCCAACGGAACGCCGCCCCAGACATGCGAGGTCCCAGCCTTTACCGTCAGGAACTCCGGCATAAGGTCATACTCGCCCGAAATGTTGCCGCTGATACCGGCGTTGTTCCAGTCCGAGTCGTCTACGCCGGTGAACCATTGGTGATCGGCGCGCCCGCCGAAGGAAATCCTGGTGCGGTCGAAAGGCTCCAGGCGCGCCTGGGCATAGGCGCCGATATTGGTGGCGCGCTCGTCCGTGAAGAACGGCTCGGTCGAGTTGAGATAATCCAGGTCCGCCCTGTCGTTGTAGAAATCGAAGCCGGCAGTGACGCTGCCGATGTCGAGCGCGAAGCGGTTCTCCACCTTGCCGTTGAAGCTGCTGGTCGCGCCGTCGGTCGGCGACACGATATTGGCGTCGGTGCGATCCGTTTCCAGTGTCCCGATCTGGGTGCGGCTGTAAGCGAGTACGATCTTGGGGTCCCACCAGCCTTCCGGCGACGTATCCGTATAGGTAAAGACCGTGTTCTGGCGTCGCAGATCATAGTTCCGGAGTTCAGGCTCGGCGCCTCGGTCGATATAGACGTTGGCGCGATAGGGGCGCAGCGCATCGTCGCGGACCTGCTCGTGGCTGAGCTCGAAACGATGGCCCTCGACGCTCTCATAGGCGATCTTGGCTAACCCGCTGATCAGATCGGTTCCGGTCCCCGGCATCTCCTGGCCGTTGCCGGCGGTAAAATTGCCGCCACGGCCGTAATTGATGTAGCCGAGATACTCGAAGCCGTCCTGCTGGCCGAAGCCGCTCACCCCGGTGGTGAACGTCTCGCTGTTGGTGTCCCATATGCCGGTGACGAAACCGCCAAAATTGCGGCCGGGTTCGAGCAGATCGACCGCATCCTTGGTCTCGAATCCAAGCGAGCCCGCGAGCGCGCCCGGACCGGCGTCGGCCGGCGCGACGCCTGCCTGCACCGACGCGGCCTTTAGAAGTGCCGGGTCGAGCAGATAGGTGCCGTTGTGGTGGAACACCTTGTTGTTCTGTCGCGACCCGTCGACGGTCACGGCCAGATTGTTCTCATCGACACCGTTGACGTAGATCTTCTGCGTGCTGGGGATCGCGCCGCCGACGGCGATCTGCGGCTCACCGGAGAACACCTCCCTCAAATCCTGCGGTTTCTTGCGGTCGATCTCCTGCTGGTCGATGGTGATCAGGTTGGCGCCGGCCGTCGCGTTGGCGCCCGCCCCGACGTCGACGACGAGAATGGTGTCGAGTTGCGTGCCCCCGGCCGGAGCCTGGGCTTCTTCATTTTCTTCGGACGTGGTCGTCCCGGCTTCCGCTTCCGGGGCGGGGGCAGACTGCGCCAGCGCTTCGGGACACAAGAAAATAGACATCGCGGTGCTGACGGTCAGCGCTCGCAACAGATCTGATGACATCGGCTAAATCCCCTCGAATACGGTAGTCCCGGCTGGCGCGAACCGCGCCTGTTGGGACTGCCATAACCCATCGGTTGCGCTGCGGCAATAAACTTGATAATAACAATCCAGTTATGCAAGCCGTTGTAACTGCTGCGCTCTTCGAGCGCTGCAGTCGCGGAAGCATTCTCAGCGTGGTGCAGATTCTCAGGCGTGATGCAGGACGGTCAGCCGACCGGCGATGTTTTCGACCCGCATCGAGAAGCCAAAAATGCTCTCCAGTATATCCGGCCGGATGATGTCGCCGGTTTCGCCCGATGCGATAACGGCGCCGTCCTTCATCGCGACGATGCGGTCGGCGTACGAGGCTGCATGATTGATGTCGTGGAGCACGATGAGCACCGTCTTGCCGTGCTCGTCGGCGATTCGTCTCAGCGTCCGCATCAGGTTTCTTGCATGAAACATGTCGAGGCTGTTCAGCGGCTCGTCGAGAAGGATGTAATCCGTCCCCTGGCAGAAGGTCATGGCGACGAGGGCGCGCTGCCGTTGCCCGCCTGACAAGGTGTCGATAAAGCGCAGCGCCAGGTCGCTGAGATCGAACTGTTCGAGCGACGCCGCAATGATTTCGCGGTCTTTCGCGGTCAGCCGCCCGCGGTTGTGCGGGAAACGACCGAACCCCACCAGTTCGGCGACACGCAGGCGGCTTGCGACGCCGGGATCCTGTCGCAGAATGGCCATGATCCTGGCCAACTGCCGGCTCGGCGTCGTATCGACCGGCAGCCCGTCGACTGTGATGCGGCCGCTTTGCAGGGGTCGCAGGCGGGCGATCAACGACAACAGGCTGGACTTGCCGGCGCCATTCGGTCCGACAAGCGCCGTGACGCCGCCCTTCGGCACGGTCAGGCTGACATTATCCAGAATGCGGCTGCCGCCAAGAGCCAGGGAGACGCCAGCAATCTCGATCATTGCCGGCCCCCGGCAAACAGAATGGCGAGGAACACGATGCCGCCGACGAATTCCACGACGATGCCGAGGCTGCCTTCCCCGCCCAGAGCATGCTGGAGGATTGTCTGGCCGCCGACGAGCACGATTATCGCCGTGAGCGCGGCTGCCGGCAGAAGGATGGCGTGCCGGTCGGTGCCGACGATGCGCCCAGTGAGCGAAACCACCAGGAGCCCCAGAAACGCCATCGGTCCAACCAGCGCCGTCGACGCCGACACGAGCGCGGCGACAACAACCAGCAGCCCGGCAGCCGTGCCGCGCCACGCCACGCCGAGCCCGATGGCTGTGTCGGTGCCCAGCGCGAGCACATCGAGAACATGTCGCGCCCGCCAGGCGATGGCGACACCCACCACGGTGATCAGGCCGGCCAACAGCAGGAGATCGGGTTCCACCGCATTGAAGCTGGCGAAGACCGTACCCTGCAGTACGGCGAAATCGTTCGGATCCAGCAGCCGCGCCAGCAACGTCGTCAGCGATCGGAACAGCACGCCCAGCACGACGCCAGTCAGCAGCATCAGCGTCAGGTCGAACCGCTGGCGAAGCATCGGCAGGAACAGCGCCAGTGCGAGGCTGGTCATTGCCGTGAAATTGCCGAGGAAGTGCAGGCGCGGATCGATGCCGGCAACGCCGAAACCGCTCAGCGCAAAAACCAGCGCCGTCTGGCAGAAGACGTAGAGCGCATCCAGGCCCATGATCGATGGCGTGATGATGCGGTTGGCGCAAACGGTCTGGAACACGACCGTCGAAACCGCCACCGCCACGCCGACCAGAACCATCGCCGCCAACCGCGCTGCGCGCAATTCGACCACGAAGGCGAGATTGCCACGCAGGCCTATAGTCATGAACGCCACGCCGACCAGCACTGCGACCACCGCCATCATCGCGAGGCGGCCCTCGTGCCGCAGCAGGGCGCGTTGCATCAAAACTTCAGTCATTGCTGTTTCGGCCAAGCAGCAGGACTAGGAACAGTACCGCCCCGACGACGCCGAGGATCGTGCCGACCGGAACCTCGTAGGGGAAACGGATGAGCCTGCCGATGATATCGCAGGCAAGCACCAGCGCCGCGCCACCGCCGGCGACCCATGGCAAGGTGTGGCGCAGGTTCTCGCCGGCGAAGCGCGATACCACGTTGGGCGCGACAAGGCCGAC
The DNA here is from genome assembly GCF_000502375.1 of Mesorhizobium sp. L48C026A00. NCBI lineage: Bacteria > Pseudomonadati > Pseudomonadota > Alphaproteobacteria > Hyphomicrobiales > Phyllobacteriaceae > Mesorhizobium > Mesorhizobium sp. L48C026A00. The sequence continues at coordinate 233,965 of NZ_AYWU01000009.1, forward strand.
GAACGGGACCGTTCCGACGACGACCACGGTCAGCGCGGTGATGGCCGAGACGATGACCAGGCCGAGCCGAAGCATAGCGGCATAATTCAGGCCGAGCCCTATGCTGACGTCCCTGCCCAGCGAAAGCATCGTCAGGCGGTCGGCCGTCCACCAGGCCAATACGACCAGTGCGCCCGCGACCCACAACAGTTCATAGCGCCCGCGCAGGATGCCGGAAAACTCGCCCGTCATCCACACTTCGAGATACTGCAGAAGGTCCAGGTGCCAAGCGGCAAAGATCGCGGCGGCGCCAATGACGCCGCCATAGACCAATCCGAACAGCGGAACGAGAAAAGGTTGTGTCGGCGGCAACCTATGCGCGAGCATGAGGAAAACGGATGTCCCGGCGAGAGCGGTCACCGCCGCGCCGGCTGCCTTCCATCCAAGCGATGCATCGGGCCAAACCAGCGTCACCACCAGTATGCCGAGTGCCGCCGATTGCGCGGTTCCAGCCGTCGAAGGCTCGACGAAACGGTTGCGGGCAAGCGTCTGGATAACAAGCCCTGCGATGGCCAGGGCGCTGCCGGCCAGAAGTGCCGCCAACGTCCTTGGCAAGCGGCTGATCATGATCAGCCGCAAGGCTTCCGGGTCGGAGGCCAGACTGCCTATGGCGAGTTCGCTGACGCCGACGAACAGACTGGCCACAAACAGCGCCAGCAGGGTTGCGGCGCCGATTGCCTGACAAGCGAAGCCTTGAGAGCCAAGCGATCCGGCGGTCATTGGGTCCGCGAGAAAGCGTCTCGAATGGTCTCAAGCACGCGCTTCGTCGACTGGACGCCGCCTGCAGCGATGTAGAAATCGGCAGCCGGCATGTAGACCACCTGCCCCTTCTTCCAGGCCGTGGTTTCGGCCACCAGTTCATTGTCGAGCGTCGCTTTGGCGTTCTGCTCCCCCGAGCCGATCGCCGCGGCGCGATCGAGCACGATAAGCCAGTCCGGATTGGCGTCGCGGAGGAACTCGAAGGAGATCGCTTCGCCGTGGGTGGCGGCCTCGACACCCTCGACCGCCGGCGTGAACTGGAGCGCCGAATGCAGCCAACCGAAGCGGGACTCCTTGCCATAGGCGGTCACCTTCGGGCCGCTGGTCATCAGGATCAGTGCCGTGCCCTTGCCCTTGACGGCGGCACGCGTCGACGAAAGCGCCTCATCGAGTTCCGAAGCAAGCGCCGCCGCCTCGGCCGGCTTGCCGACGAGAGCGCCATAGGCCATCAGGCGCTGCTTCGCCTGCGCGAACAGATCATCGCCATTCATCGTCATATCGATGCTCTGCGCAATCCGGCTGGTCGCCGCCAGTTGCGGCGAGGAGCGCCCGCCGACAATGATCAGGTCCGGCGCCAGCGCGCNTGACTGGAGTTCAGACGTGTGCTCTTCCGATCTTTCAACCCGGCGAGTTCGGGCACGTAAAGCTTATTGGGCAAGCCGGCGATCCTCACGCCCAGGCTGTTCAATGTATCGACCGCCGCAATGTCGAACACCGCGAGCGTTTGCGGCGTCTTGCCGACCGTTACCGGGCCGTTCGCGGTATCGATCTCGGTTGCGAACGCCTGAACGAGGAAAAGCGCCAATGCCGGCAAGGCCAGGACCGACTTAAGCCATCTCATGAGCATGCTCCGCAGCGAAGACGACGCTTCAATCGCGCCAGGCCAGCGGCTGGAGATTTTCGCGGAAGGCGAACCGGACGAGATGCGATTCGATGACCTGCTTGGTCTCGGTCAACGCGGTGGTGTCGGCCGCTTCCACCACTATGTCCAGCCGTTCGAGTCCGGCATGCATTGTAGCCGTGCCGCAGGAGAAGCGGCACTGCCCATGCCCATCGTCATAATCGACCTCGACCTTGTGCGCGAAAAGCTTGCAAAGCTGCTGGAGATATTTGCCCGCATTCGGCGTTTCGCAGCGCGTGGTTGCAGTCAGCATGGAGACCTCATAATATGATGTTTACACTCCACTTATCGTAAGCTATCCGTTCGGACAAGTCGGCGCCGCTGAGCAGTCGCCGCAAGAAATGCCTGTAGCGACAGCCCTCGCATAGCCATGCTCCTGGCAAGCCAGACCTTCGAACAGAAAAAGCGTCCCCATGCTGCGCAGATTTTTCGCCTACTACCGCCCCTGGAGAGGTCTGTTCATCCTGGATTTCTGCTGCGCGGTTTTGTCTGGCCTGCTGGAACTCGGGTTTCCGATGGCCGTCAAGCTGTTTGTCGACGAGCTGTTGCCGACTCAGCAGTGGCTGCTGATCCTTGCTGCGTCGGCCGGCCTGCTTGCCATCTACGTGGTGAACACCGGACTGATGGCGGTCGTGGTCTATTGGGGCCATATGCTCGGAATCAACATCGAGACCGAGATGCGCCGGAAGAGTTTTGATCACCTGCAGAAGCTCTCGTTCCGCTTCTACGACAATCACAAGACCGGTCACCTCATCGCCCGGGTCACCAAGGACCTGGAGGAAATCGGCGAGGTTGCCCATCATGGCCCGGAAGACCTGTTCATCGCGATCATGACGTTCATCGGCGCCTTCGCGCTGATGTTCCTGGTCAATCCGCAGCTTGCGCTGATTACGGCGGCAATTGTGCCGCTGGTCGCCTGGGTGACAAGCCGCTATGGCGCGCGCATGACGCGCAACTGGCAGGCGCTTTACGGGCGGGTCGGCGATTTCAACGTTCGCATCGAGGAGAATGTCGGCGGCATGCGGGTGGTGCAGGCTTTCGCCAATGAAGACCATGAGCGCAACCTGTTCGCGCGCGACAACGCCAGCTACCGCAAAACCAAGCTCGATGCCTATCGCATCATGGCCGCAAGCACGTCGCTGAGCTACATGAGCATGCGGTTGATCCAACTGGTGGTGATGATCGCCGGAAGCTATCTCGTGCTGCGTGGCGAACTTTCCAGTGGCGGCTTCGTTGGCTTCCTGCTCCTGGTCAATGTGTTCTTCCGGCCGATCGACAAGATCAATTCGGTGATTGAAACCTATCCGAAAGGCATCGCCGGATTTCGCCGCTATGCAGCCCTCCTCGACACTGAGCCGGACATCGCGGATCGGCCCGGCGCATTTGACGCACCGACGCTCAAAGGTGACATCAGCTACCGGGATGTCACTTTCGGCTATAGCGGCGAACGGCCGGTCTTGAAGAACATCGATCTCGACATCGCAGCAGGACAGACCATCGCCTTCGTCGGGCCATCCGGCGCCGGCAAGACGACCCTGTGCTCGCTGCTGCCGCGTTTTTACGAGGTCGACAGCGGCGCCATCACCATCGACGGTCTGGATATCCGCGATATGACGCTGGCCTCGTTACGCGGCCAGATCGGTATCGTGCAGCAGGACGTGTTCCTGTTCGGCGGCACGATCCGCGAGAACATCGCCTATGGCCGGCTGGACGCGGTCGAGAGCGAGATCGTCGAGGCGGCGCGCCGTGCGCGCCTCGACGAACTCATCGCCTCGCTGCCGGAGGGCCTCGATACGATCATCGGCGAGCGCGGCGTAAAGCTTTCGGGCGGTCAGAAGCAGCGCCTGGCAATCGCGCGTATGTTCCTGAAGAACCCGACCATCCTCATCCTGGACGAGGCAACGTCGGCTCTCGACACGCAGACCGAGCGCGAGATCCAGCAATCGCTGGCAGAGCTTGCGCAGGGCCGAACGACACTGGTGATCGCGCACCGGCTGGCGACGATCCGCAATGCCGATCGCATCGTGGTGGTCGCCGATACAGGCATCGTCGAACAAGGTCCGCATGATGAACTGGTGGCGCGTGGCGGTGCTTACTCACGACTGGGCGCGGCTTCAGATTAAATGAGATGCCGCTCGCAAAGCTCGGGCCGAGGAGAGTTCTCCTGAAACGCACCCGATCGGGCTGCGCAACCAAGGCCGCTCCAGCCCACGCTACGAGATCGAAAAGGATCTTCCCTCCGCTGGGCGTGAGGTGATTCCAAGCGGCGGGCGAGCCCGCCGCATGGAACTCGAATCCCGACCGTGTGGCCGAACGCTGTTATCGGCTCCCCCACATCCCCTGTCCGTAACCCGGTGCGGGCTTATCGAAGATCGATTTTCCTGCCGAGGTCGGTGCGCTGTCGGTCGTGTCGACACTCGCTGTGCCGCTCGGGTCGAGCGCGTAGCCGTTGTCGGACACCATCGAATGGTCACCGGTCTTCGGATAGAAGGAGCCATGGCTGTAGTCGGAGCCATAGTGGTCGCTGCCGGCAAAAGCCATGCCGGAGGCAAACAGCAAGGTGGCAGTGGCAAGAACGATCTTGAGCATTTCAATTCTCCATTTTTGAGGGTTAGCGTTTGGCCTCAACGCGCCGTGCCCCGCACCGCATCGATGAGGCCGTCTTTTCATGCCCTTTGGGCAAACCGACCAACCACTATCCTCCTGGATGTGCGGCGGCAGGTTGTTCAGCGCACGGTCTCTTGTTGCGTTCGTGCGCTGTTCGGTGGGCTGCTCAATGGCAGCCGAGATCATCACCAATCGGCAGTGTCAGCGCGGCCGTACGAATGGCGGCTGTTGCCGATCAGCCGTCGCGTAGCGGGGTTGACGTCTGCCCCTTGTCGATCATGGCGTTGCAAGAGCCGGCGAGCCGCTTCATGGCCCGGGTGGTTTTTGCCAACAAGGCTCGCGCGGAGCCGGTCGGGGAAATCGTATGAAGCAACTGGCCTATGCATTTTGAACCTCAGGTTTCGGAGCAAAAAACGTCGACCCTCGCCAAGACTAGATGTTCTGTCTTAGGCTCTGGATATTTTCGTTTCGTCCGTTTATTCTTCCCCGTCTTCGGATCTTATTGTCATACACCGCTTTCGTTTCAGGCGTTTTTCTGCATCGCGGTGGGAGTGTTTCGTTTGCTTCAGAGGCACGCGCGACGGGCGGGACGCATTTTGTGGATGATCGTCCTCGATGGCGCGACACCGGCTTGCGCATGCCACAGGCCTGTCCGCCTCGGCTCGACCTAAGGACAGACAGGCTCAGCCTCGGCTTACGGCCGGATGTTGTGGTTGACGCGGAAGAGGTTCGCCGGATCGTATTGGCGCTTGGCCGCGACGAGCCGCTCATAGTTGGCGCCGTAGGCGGCGCGTACACGCGCCTCGCCTTCATCATCCATCATGAAGTTGATATAGGCGCCACCATGCGGGTTGTGCTTGTGCACCGCGGCCCAATACTCGCTTGCCCAGCGCCTCAGTGCGGGCGCCTTCGTCGGGTCGGGGTCGATGCCGGCGATAACCATGGACCAGCGCGCTCGCCGCGCTCCCCAGGCGGTAGCGTCCGGAGCCACTTCCTGGGCCGCTCCGTCGATGGGGTAGAGATGCATCAGCGACAGCTCGCTCGGGGTCTTCGAGCCGTGCTCGGCATGGGCTGCGATGGCCGCATCGGACAGCTCGTCGACATAATCGCCCTTCCAGTACCACTGCAAGCCCTTCGGCAGCAGCGGATCAAACAACGCCTGCAGATCGACGAAGGGCATCTGCATCATACCGTCCATCAGAGGCCTGGGAAGCGCGTCGCGCACGGGCCGCATCGCCCGGACGCCGTCCTCCTCAGCGCCATTGTAGCAACTGATCAACGCGCAGACGCGCCTTCCCCAGATCTCGCGCGGGAAAGGGTCGCAGGAGGGCACCGTCTTGATGCCGAAGAACATCCCGAGCTCTCGCTGCGCTCCGGGCAGGAAGTCACGGTACCAGCGCATGATCTCTGCGGCATGTGCGATGTCGAAGAAGATCGGCCCGGCATAGACATCCTTCGCCGGATGCGCCTGAAATGTGAAGCGCGTCACGACGCCGAAGTTGCCGCCGCCGCCGCGCAGCGCCCAGAACAGCTCCGGGTGTTCGTTCTCACTTGCCGTCACGACGCTGCCGTCGGCCAGCACGACCTCGGCCGCAAGCAGATTGTCGATGGTGAGGCCGTGTTTGCGCGTTAGATGGCCAGTGCCGCCGCCCAGCGTCAGTCCGGCGATGCCTGTGGACGAGACGAGGCCAGCCGGCACCGCCAGCCCATGAGCGCTGGTGGCGCGGTCGACATCGCCTTGGGTGCAGCCGGCCTCGACGCGGACCGTGCTGGTCCCGAGATCAATATCGACCCGATTCATCGGCGACATGTCGATGACCATTCCGCCGTCGCAACTGCCGAAGCCCGGACCGCTGTGGCCGCCGCCGCGAATGGCAAGAAGCAACTGCTTCTCTCGGGCATGATTGACTGCCGCGACGACATCGGCGACCTCGGCGCAGGGCATGATCCAGCGCGGCCGCTTGTCGATCATGGCGTTGTAGAGCCCGCGAGCCTCTTCATAGGCCGGATGGTTTTGGTCAATGACGCTCGCGAGGAGCCGGTCGGGGAAATCGTGCGAAGTAACTGGCTTATCCATATTGAACCCTCAGGTTTCAGAGCAAGACGCGTCGACACTCGCCAAGACTAGATTGTTCATCCTGGGCGCTGGACATTTGCGCTTCGCCGGTTGAATCTGCCGCATCTGCGGCTCTTCTTGTCCTACACCGCCTTCGTTTCAGGCGTTTTTCTGTGGTGTGGTGGGAGTGTTTCGTTTGTTTCAGCGCGCACCCCACGGGGATGACAGGCGACACGTCAGCGCCGGCGATGTCTCCCACGGACCGAAATAGTTGAAACAAATCACGCGTCGCCCGAACGCGTGCTGAAACAAAGAAGGGCTATTATCCGCCCTCGCGGGATCACGCGAACAAAGGGAACGACCATGCGGCCTGATAATCCGGTGCCATCCACACACACAGGCTATGCGCTTTTTGACGCCAACCATGTTCTCGTCAACAGCAATCCGCAGATATTTGGAAGCCGGCGGCTCGACCGCGGCGAGATGCAGCCGACGGACGCCATTGCCGCAGTCGCCGAAGCCCTATCACGTCTAAAGAGTTTCGACGGCCGCCCCATCGAGCCGGGCAACGCATTTGTTGAAAGCGCCGCAGCGCGATGGACGCAAATCGACGACGCTCCAGTTGAAGCCGAGACATTGGATGGCCGATGGAAGTTGCTCACCGCACATCCTTGGCCGGATGGCGGCATGGCCCTGGTAAGCGTCGACATTACCGAGATGAAGCGAGCGCAGATCGCGCACCAGGAGAACGCCGAGATATTCCGCTGCATCACGGACAGTCACCCGCTGCCGGTTTGGGTGGTGGACGCGGGAAGCGGGCAGATCCTCTACGAAAGCCTCGATGCGTCGAACCTGCTTGGCCGAAAATGGACGCCGAACGAGCCGCAATTCCTGACGGATCATTTCGTGAATTCTGGCGAATTCGATGAAATCAGTTCTCTCGCCAGCAACAGCGAGATCGTCCGGGATCACGAAATCCAGCTCAGAAACACAAGCGGATCGGCCGTCTGGTGTTCGACCAACTGCCGTCGCGGCGTCTATGGCGGGCGCCCCTCGCTCATCATCGGCGTATTGGACATCACGGAACGCAAGCAGCGCGAGGATCTGTTCGGTTTCCTGATCAAGCATCACCCGTTGCCGGTATGGATGAACGATGCAAGTTCGGGGGAACTCATCTACCAGAGCAATGCTGCCGAACGGCTGCTTGGATGGAGCAAAAAGGCGCAACGCGAGACGGTGCGGCTCGGCGATTACTTTGTCGACCCCGAGAAACACCGGGAAATCAATCGCGAGCTCATGCTAAAAGGCGTCGTCGAAAATTGCGAAGTGCTTCTTAAAAGACCCGACGGCCAGGAGTTCTGGGCCACGGGCAATCTCAGGATCGTCGAGTTCCAGGGCCGGCGAGTGGTTCTCGCCGGCATCGCCGATGTGACCAAGCAGAAGAAGCGTGACGGCGAAGTCGCCGCGGCGCGGGAGATGCTCGCGGACGCCGTTGAATCACTCTCCGAAGGATTCGCACTGTACGACGAAGACCACCGCCTGGTCATGTGCAACAGCCTTTACCGCGAGCTGAACCACCCGGTGCGGGATCTCGTCGAACCGGGTGTGGAATGGGACGAACTCCTTCGCGAATCCGCCAAGCGCGGCGTGTTCCGCAATGCGGTTGGGCGCGAGGATGAGTGGCTCGACGAGCGGATCCAAAGCCGGATCGAGTTCCATTCCCATTTCGAGGTCCCCCTCTCCGACGGCAGATGGCACTCGGTATCGATACATCCCACCGATCTTGGCGGCTTCGTCGTAACGCGCGCCGACATCAGCGAGCGCAAGAAGGCCGAGGCATTCGAGCGCGACGCCACGACACTGCTGCAAAAGGTGCTCGATGCCTGCCCTTCGCCGATACGCATGACCACGTTCGAGGGAGAAACGCTCTACCGCAATCCTGCTACCAGAGATCTCTACGCCGACCGTCCTCGAATAACCGACCAGTATGTCGATCCAGACTATAGCGCGATATTGGAGCGCACCCTGATCGAAAAGGGCAGGATCGATGATTTTCGGGTCCAGCAGTACGACACCGAGAACAAGGCCTTCTGGGCTTCGATTTCCGCTCGCCTGATCGATTTCCAGGGAAGGCAGGTGATAGTGTCGAACACGACTGATATCACCGACATGATCACCGCCCAGCAAGAAACGCGCAAGGCCAACGAGCGGCTGATCGACGCGATCGAATCTCTGGCCGAAGGGTTTGCCCTCTACGACAGGAACGATTGCCTGGTGCTGGCCAACAGCAGGTACCGCCAGATGCACGCGATAAGCGCGGATGTGCTCGTTCCCGGGGTGAACTGGTTCGATTTCCTCCGCGTGACCGCAGAGCGCAACCAGTTTCCGGTTCCACGCGACAAGATCGACGACTGGCTTGCCGAGAGGGCAAGGGACCGCCGCGAATTCCGGCAACAGGAATTCCGTCATACGGACGGGCGTTGGTTTTTCGTCTCGAACTGTCCGACCCGCGAAGGCGGGTTCGTGGTCACCCGTGTCGACATTACAGAGCGCAAGCGGGCCGAGGAGGCCGCCAAGGAAGCGGACGAACTGGTCCGTAAAGTCCTCGAAGCCTGCCCCGTCAACATCCAGATGACCCGCGCGCATGACGGGAAGCTGCTTTACCGCAGCCCCGCCACCGTTGATCTGCTCGGCGACGTCACCAGCGCCGTCGACTATTATGTCGATCCTTCAGAGCGGAGGCGATACGTCGAGCGGCTGCTCGCGACGGGATTGGTCGACGATTTCGAAACCCAGCTCAAGCGCAAGGACGGTGGAACCTGCTGGTGCTCGATTTCGTCTCGACTGATCGATTACCATGGTGAGAAGGTGATCGTTTCCCACGCCTACGATCTCACCGACCGTATCGAAATGCAGCAGGAATTGGAGCGGCAGCGCGAGACGCTGCACCAGAACGAAAAAATGTCGGCGCTCGGTGGATTGCTGGCCGGGGTGGCGCATGAGCTCAACAATCCGCTCTCGGTGGTGCTTGGCCTGTCATCGCTGTTGAAGGAGACCGCTGCCGACGCCAAGGTCGTGGAACGCGCCGACAAGATAAGCAAGGCAGCCGAACGCTGCGCCAGGATTGTCAAGACTTTCCTGGCTATGGCCAGACAGCAGCCCACGCGAACCTCAAACGTTGCGATCGATGACATCATTTCCGAAGCGGTCGAAGTGGCGACCTATTCGATTCGATCGTCGGACATCGGGCTTTCAGTTCATCTTGAACCTGGTCTTCCCCCGATCTGGGCGGATCCCGATCAGCTTGGCCAGGTGCTGATCAACTTGCTTGTCAATGCAGAACAGGCGTTGCATGGCTGGGAAGGACGAAGGACAATCACGGTTTCAACGCGGCTTCATCCCACAACCGGCAACCTAATCGTCAGCGTTGCCGACACGGGTCCGGGAATTCCCAAAGAGATACTTCCCCGCATTTTCGAGCCGTTCTTCACGACCAAGGAGATTGGGGCAGGGACCGGGATCGGGCTGTCCTTCTGCCATCGGATCGTTCAATCCCATGGAGGAACCATCGAGGTCGAATCCCCCGAAGGGGGTGGCTCGACCTTCATACTTTCGCTGCCTGCTTCGGACCGTCTCGACGAAGGAACCGAAACGGCCGAAGACGAGCTCCCGAATTCGACCGGCATTGCCTGTCTGGTGGTGGACGACGAAGAGGAAGTGGGTGAGCTGGTTGCTGAGGTGCTCAGGCGAGATGGTTTCAACGTCACCATTGCCAGATCCGGCGAAGAAGCGCTGCTGCACCTCAAGAACCGCACTTTCGCGGTGATCCTGAGCGATCTGAAAATGCCTGATATGGACGGGCGGGGATTGTTCAACCAGATTGCCAAGCTCCATCCGGCTGAACTCGACAGGTTAGCCTTCCTGACGGGGGACACAATCAGTCCGGACGCGCAGATGTTCCTGCGCGCCGCGAAACGGCCCTATCTCGAGAAACCGATCAAACCGAACGAGCTCCGTTCGTTTGTCTCTAATCTGGTCAACAACAATGCTTGACAGACCCGTTGATTTGCACGTCACTTTAGAGGCAGCTTATCCATCAGGCTGGTTGCTCGGTGGTCGATCTTGACGACGCACGCACATGTAGTGGTCTGCGATGACGAACCGGATATCCGCTACACGGTAGCGGAATATCTGGAGCACCATGGCTATGCCGTGACGCCCGCCAACGCGGGGCCTGCCCTGCGTGAACTTATTGAGAGCCAGCACGTCGATGTGGTCATATTGGATATCCGAATGCCAGGTGAGGATGGCCTCTCGCTGGCGCGATATCTACGAGAGCACTCAGACGTTGCCATTATCATGCTGACCGGATCGGCGGAAATCGTCGACCGCGTTGTCGGATTGGAGATTGGCGCCGACGACTATGTCGCGAAGCCCGTCGACCTGCGGGAGCTGCTGGCGCGGGTCAAGGCCGTGCTGCGCAGGACATCGGCGAGCGAACGCGCTGCGGGGAAAGCGAGTACTCCGGGCCCTCACCAGCTCCAGTTCGGCAAGTGCCGCTTCGACCCGGACGCACACAAATTATACAACGCCGAGGGAATCGAAATAGCGATCACCCCGATGGAGTTCCGGCTTCTGAAAGTATTCAGCGAACATCGCGGACGCGTACTCAACCGCGATCAACTGCTCGAACTCGCCCATGACCGCGGGTGGGATCCCTTCGATCGCAGCATCGACATTCGCGTTTCGCGCCTGCGGAAGAAAATCGAGGTCGATCCCTCCAAGCCGGAGGTGATCAGGACGATCCGCGGCATGGGTTACCTCTACGCTTGAGCGCGCCACTGGCTGGTTGAACCAGCGCCTCGGCCCCTGCGGCTTATGCGGTTTGTGGCTCCAGGGGGGGTAGCCCTCTCAACCTCTGATCTTCGGGTGCGTTTCTACTATGACGTGTGGCACTGAAGCGCAGTTACCGGCCAAGCATGTCATTTTCAACCTGGGATTCGTGTCGCAGCCGGGGTTGCGAGGCTGCGACACGTTTCCTGAGCCGACAACGACGCCGGCACCTTAAGAGCGGGTCAGAGCCGTTCGATGCCGAGAAAATCCGGCGCTCCCACCCAGGCGGCCTTGAAGCGCGCATCCATCTCTTCGGCGTCCGCTGTCCTGCCGGTCCTGCGGAAAACCTCGCGCAGGCCCCACAACGCCCAGGCGTTGTTTGGCGTCTGTTCCAGGACGTGCGCGAAGGCTGCCGCGGCCACCTCGTGCTCACCCATGGCCATGTAGACCGCGCCGAGGGTCTGTCGGACCGGATAATACCAGTAGGCCGGTTCCATATAGGCAAGGCCGTCCTCGATCGCGACCGCCGCCTCAAGCTTATCGCGCGCTTCCCGCAGGTTGCCCTGGTGCTGGGCAATGCGGGCGTCCACGATCAGCGCGCTCAATTCCAGCAAATCCGGCGCCGGAAGTCCTCCCGCCGTTTCCGTGGAAAAATCGGTCTCGGCAGCGAGCTTGCGGATTGCGGCGGTCTCGGCGCGCGCCGCCTCGCTCGCACCCTTTGCGGCGAAGGCGACGCCCCGCGCATATCGCCAGGTTGCCTTGACATAAGGCAAGGCGTTTGCCGGCAGCGGCAGCGCGAGTATGGCCTCGGGATCGCTATACTGGGCGTGGGCAAAATAGGTCGCCGCCTTGATCGGCTGCAGCCCGGCCACCTTGCTGGCCGTGGTATTGGAGACCAGCGATTCGAGCTTTTTGGCCGCCTCGGCGATTGCCTCGACGTCGCCCGCCATCTGTGCGGAGGTCATCAGGAAATGCAGGTTGTGCGGATAATAGCCGTCCGTGTAGACACCGGGCGTGCTCTCCGGCGCTATGCCGACGCGCTCGAAATAGGCCTCGTCCGCTGCCACCGCCTCGCGGTTGATCTCCAGGCTGTCGATCCACCGGCCGACCTGGTGATAGATGTGCGCTGGCATGTGCACGATGTGTCCGGCGCCGGGCATGAGGGCGGCAAGCCGGTCGGCATGAGCTTCGGCCCTTTCCGGCGTCGTGGATGCTTCGACGGCATGGATATAGAGATGGATCGCACCGGCATGATCCGGATTGCGCGCCAGCACCCGCTCCAACGAGGCCACAAGCTTGACCGTGTCCGGCTTTGGCGTTGCCCCGCCGTCAAGCCAGTAGTCCCACGGCATCAGGTTCATAAGCGCGTCAGCGTAGAGCGTGGCGATCTCGTCGTCCTGCGGGTGGCGGTCTGCCAGATCCGCCATCGCCGCGGCATAGGCCTCGTTCAGGGCACCCTGATCGGCCGAAGTATCGGCGCTGTAGCGCTTGGAGAGCGCGGCGATAAGATCCTTTTCCCGGCTGGAGGTGAGGTGCGCTAGCTTGCGCGCCTGCGCGACGGCTTCGGCAGCATTCGCTGCCGCCTCCTGGCCCATGCCGGCGTTGATGTTGGGGCCGAGCACGTAGGCCTCGCCCAAGAAACACATGGCGCAGGTCGGGTCCAGCTTCTGCGCGACCCTGAAAGCGCGTTGCGCTTCGGCGTGGTTGAATGCCCACGCCCAGCGCAGGCCCTGATTGAAATAGGCCTGCGCCAGCGGGTTGGCGGTGGTGACAGGGTAGGAATGACTGCCGAGGTTTTCGACTAGCGGGACGCTTGTCGAATCCTCTGCAACCGCCGCCTTGGCCTGGCGGTGCGGAACGCCCGTTTCATGGGCATTCGCGGCGGGCGCCGCCAGAAGGGCGGCCGCGCTCGCACAGGCCAGTAGCGGGAGCCTAAATGAAAGCTTCATGGTTCAGCCCGCCTTGTCTTCTTGGCCGCGCTGCAAGCCGCGGACCACCAAGCCAATCTCGGACCGGCTGATCCCGATGTCCTTCAGGAGGGCATCGTCCATTGCCGCAAGGGTCCGTTCCGCCATGCGGTGAATCCGGTAATTCCGAAATGAGCGGTAAGCTGTTCGCATTCTCGACATCGCAATACTCCATTGATTGGCGCCGCGGGGTGCAGCGGTGCCGTTGGATTTAAACCATCGCTGTTTCAGGGGTTTTTCCGCGCCGAACTCGAAGTGTTTCGTTTGTTTCAGTGCCGGGATGGACTTTTGAGAAGGAGTTCCATAGTCCGACCGACGACACTCAAAACCACCTCCTCAACGAGGCGGTGGACCAGCCAGCCGCAGCGGAGTAAGGCAGCGGGTTGGGTCATCTTACCAAAGTGCGTGGCGCAGCATGACGTGCAAGCGTTGCGAATGCGATCAGACCGGCTATCGGTGGAGTACGCATGAAGAAGACTGTCGTTAGAGTCGTCTGTGCCATTGGCCAAGCGGGGCAGCTCGGCCTCAACGGCGGCCTTCCCTGGGAAGGCAACCGGTCGCCGGAGTTCGTCGCCGACGTTGCACGATTTTTCGACCTGACCAGAGGACACGTCTTGCTCGCCGGTCCCAAGACGATCGCGAGCGTTCCGGATTTTGCGCGCGCGGATCGGGACCTTGTCGTCGTTCGCTCCAGCATGGATCCCGAGGCCACACTCCAGCGCTTCGTCGGCCGCGTCGTCTTCATCGGCGGCGGTCCACCAGTGTGGGACGCCTACGCGCGCTTCGTCAGCCATTGGGATATCACGCGGCTGCCCTATGACGGACCGGCGGACCGCTGGTTCGATGCAAAATGGCTTACGGCGGGTGGCGAGATTGCCAGAAATCACAACGACCCCAGAAATCACCGCGACCAATGAAGGCTCGGCTCACAGCGGGCACCGCGATGGAACGATCGCGGTGCCCGTAGTCTGTACCCGCACATTTAGCAGTTCGCCCCAGTCTGCGGATCGCACGCCTTGTTTTCTTGCTGCTGTGGTTTGGGCTCGGCCTGTTCCGGCTCGGCCTGCTGCTGCTCGGCGGCGGGCTGCTCCTCAGCCTTCGGCTTCTCAGGCTTGGCCGCCTGTTCGGGCTCGGCCTGCTCCTGCTCGGCGGCGGGCTGCTCCTTGGCCTTCGGCTTCTCAGGCTTGGCCGCCTTTTCCGGTTCGGCCTGCTCCTGCTCGGCGGCCGGTTGCTCCTCGGTCGTCGGCTTCTCAGGCTTGCCCGTCTCTTCCGGCTCGGCCTGCTCCTGCTCGGCGGCCGGTTGTTCCTCGGTCGGCTTCTCAGGCTTGGCGGTCTCTTCCGGCTTGACCTCGTCATCCGGCGCCTGTTCGGTCGTTGCTGCGCCTTCGGTCGGCTTCGATTTCCGGCCTGCCTGAACCTGCTTCACCTCCTCGATGTCTTTGAGCTCAGCTGGTTTGGCCTCGGGATCGGCTTTCACTTCACCTTCAAAGACCGTGACCGTATTGTTTTCCACTTTGCCGGCCTGCTCGGGCGTCTCGGTCTCGCTGACCTCGACGACTGTCACCTGCTCGTCCGTCTCCTTCTCGATCACATCAACATCAATGACTTTGTTGATCACCACGTTGTTCTGGATGGTCACGTCGCCGGCCGGCTCGGCCGCCTCGACAATGCGCACAAACTCCGGCTCATCACGGATAACGACGACAGAAATGTCGTCAGCAAGGAATTCGCGGGTGGGGACCACGACCCAGTAAAAATCCGGCGTGGTGTCGATGGTCACCTCGATTGAAATCAAATCGGGATCACGGCGCGGCGGCAGCGGAGCCCAGATGACGTGCTCCCTTTCGCGCCGCCAGCTCACCCATGCCGGCGCCCAACGAGTGCCGGGAACCCAGTACCAGCCGATGTCGTCGGCATAGCCCCAACGGCCGTAATGGTAGGTCGCCCAGCCGAACGGCTCGTCGGACACCCAGAGCCAGCCATGCTGCTCGGTATAGACCCAATGCCCAATGGTATACGGGCGCCAGTCGTCAGCTACATCAACCGGGACGAAAACGGTCGCTCCCCGGTACGAAACCCAATCACCATGGGAAGACAGTTTATCGTAGAATGTGCTGATCGAAACGGAAACGTCGGTGGCAGCCCTCGCCTCGGACACAAGCGACAATGGCGCCACCGGATTGGGAATCTCGACGATCGTGAGCAGGCCGGCGGCTACGCCGCCCAGCATCAGCCGTACAGCGTTTTGGGCAAGGACGCGTTTCATCGCAGTTTCCTCCGAAACAGATCGCCCTTCATCCTGGAAACTCACCGGCCGTCGAATTGTTCCCGCTTGGCATCACCGCGCCTTGCTACAGGGTCGTCTTGACTTCCCCGATCTCGGCACCAACTACGGTTATATGAACGCCACAAAAAAGATCCGTCGCGATTTTCTTTTCCGGGTTTGCCCCATCGCGGGATCGTAACCCCCGGCTCGGCTGCCATGTGCCCCGGGCCGCGGGGCAAGCACATAAAATCGACATCGAACGTACGCAGGCCAGCACCGGCTCTGGGGCATCGGCTTTGAGCAAGATCTGCCTCGAATTGGCCCGTTAAACCATGCTTGAGGCAGCCCGCTCAACTGAGAATACGAGTATTCGAAAATGCAAGATAACATCAAGGCGCGGCGCAAGCCGACCATCCGCATCTCGAAATCGGACCATGCGCGTTTATCGGCGCTTGCGAGCACCGTGGCCGCACGAAATCCGCAGGCTTCCGATGAACTGCTCGCCGAACTCGAGCGAGCGCGCATCGTTTCCGATGGTTTGATCTCGGCGGGCGCCGTCCAGATGGGTTCGACGGTGACGTTCAAGCCCGATACCGGTGATGCGAAAACGGTGACGCTGGTTTTTCCTGGCGATGCGGACATCTCCGAAGGCAAGGTTTCAATCCTTACGCCGATCGGCACGGCCCTGATCGGCCTCTCGGCCGGACAGTCGATCATGTGGACCGCGCGAGATGGGCGCCGGCATGAATTGTCGGTGCTTGCCGTGAACCGGCCTGCCCGGGAAGGCGATGCAGCCGATCAGCGTGCACCAGCACCTTCGACGACGGCGGGCGACTAAAGCGCGTCGCGTTTGACCGGCCTCATGCGGCGCGCTTTAGGTTGTTGTTTGTTTCCGCAAAAACGGCGGGCATCAACGCGCCGAAGACCTCAAGCGCCTTCTTCACGAACGCCTCGTGATATGGACAACCGGTGCTGAAGCAAACGGCCCGGCCCTACGCCGACCCGCTCTTACCAGCCGGCGGTTGGAGGGATCGACTCGGGTTAGGTGGGCCTTGCCGCGTGGCAAAAAAATAACAGGTTGGCTGTCGGGAGGCGCACCACTTGTTCGTCCTTTGGACAGGAAGCAACGAGACCAGGTGAAAAAACCATGAGAGAGCTTAGATCATCGGACACATCTGCGGACGATGTGATCAAGGCCGACCTTATGATGGTGTTCATCGGTCCCGTTCTGGCTGGCGAGGCGCCCAAGGGCCGGTTCGACTGAGATCTGGCAGTCGCGGCGCGAACAAATACCCCCAAGAACCGAGGAGATTAGATATGACGAAACTCGTGACCTGCCTGTGGTTCGATCACGGCGAAGCACGCAAGGCGGCAGAGTTCTATGCCGCCACCTTTCCCGACAGCCATGTGGATCGGCTGAATGCGGCCGCGTCGGACTATCCCGGCGGCAAGGAAGGCAATGAACTGACGGTCGAGTTCACAGTGCTCGGCCAGTCTTTTCTAGGCCTGAACGGCGGCCCGAATTTCAAGGCGAACGAATCCGTCAGCCTGATGGTGCTGACCGAAGATCAGGAAGAGACCGACCGCTACTGGAAGGCGATTGTTGGAAACGGCGGCAGCGAGAGCGCCTGCGGATGGTGCAAGGACCGGTGGGGCTTCTCCTGGCAGATCACGCCGAAGCGGCTGATGGAACTGACGACCAGTCCCGACCGCGCCAAGGCCAAGCGCGCGATGGAGGCGATGATGACGATGAAGAAAATCGATATCGCGGCGCTGGAAGCCGCAGCAGCAGGCTAACCCGATCCAAAGCAACGACGCCCTGGTGAACTCAACGAATGGAGATGATCATGCCCAACACCGTTAAACTGCACCGGGTTCTCGCCACCAAGCCCGAAAAGGTCTACCGCGCATTTCTGGAACCTGACGCGGTCGCGAGTTGGCTCCCGCCCTTCGGTTTTACCTGTACTGTGCATGAGCTTGAGGCGAAGGAAGGCGGCAAGCACAGAATGTCGTTTCGAAATTTCACGACCGGGCACAGCCATTCCTTCGGCGGCACCTATCTGAAACTCGTCCCCGGCGAGACGCTCGTCTACAGCGACGTGTTCGATGATCCGAACCTTCCGGGCGAGATGAAAGTGACCGTCACGCTGACGGCCGTTTCAGTCGGAACGGAGATGACGGTGGTTCAGGAGAACGTGCCCGATCTGATCCCGGTTGAGGCATGTTATCTCGGTTGGCAAGAGTCGCTGCGCAAGCTTGCTCACCTCGTCGAGCCCGAAATCACGCAATAAACCGTCTGCGTGATCTCATCCGGCTGCGACAACAAGGAAACCAAAATGACCAACCAGCAGATCACCATTGCCACCACGATCGCCGCGCCGATCGAACGCGTCTGGGAGGCCTACACGACGCCCGGCGATATCACACAGTGGAACTTCGCTTCCGACGACTGGTGCTGCCCAAGCGCGGAAGTCGATCTAAAGGTGGGCGGCGGCTACAAGGCGCGCATGGAAGCCAAGGACGGCAGTTTCGGCTTCGATTTCGAGGCGGTGTACGAAGAGGTCGAGCCGTACAAGGCGATCGCATTCGCCATGAGCGACGGGCGCAAGGCGCGTACGACCTTCGAAGCTGCAGGCAACGGTACGAGGGTGACGACCATATTCGATGCCGAGACGCAGAACTCCATCGACATGCAGCGTGACGGCTGGCAGGCGATCCTGGACAACTTCGGGCGTTATGTTGAATCCAGCGCAGGACATGAGCAAGTTCAAGGAGGTCGCTGAACTCCGCCGGAAGCAGTTTTTTCAAGGCCTGTCGGCGGAGACGATCGTCGAGATGATAGCGCTCTAAACGCCCGAGGCGATGATCGAGATCGAAGCCATAGCAGCCGTGGCTGCAGACGACGGTCTATTCGCCTCGGGACCTTTCAATCACTATCCGCTGCAGTCCTGACCGGCCGCGCTATGCGCTCAAGCGAAACCGTGTGACGTCGATGGCCGCGGCCATCAGTGTCTGCGTGTAGGATGCCTGCGGATTGCTGAAGATCGCCTCGGTCGGCCCTTCCTCGACGATCTTGCCCTGCTTCATGACGATGATGTAGTCGGCCATGGCACGCACGACGGCGAGATCGTGGCTGATGAACAGGTAGGACAGTTCATGGTCGGCCTGCAGCTTGCGCAGCAATTCGACGATCTGCTTCTGGACGGACCGATCGAGCGCCGACGTCGGCTCGTCGAGGACGACCACCTTGGGCTTGAGGATCATCGCCCGCGCGATGGCGATGCGCTGGCGCTGGCCGCCGGAGAATTCGTGCGGGTAGCGATTGCGCGCATTCGGGTCGAGCCCGACCTCACGCAAGGCCTCGACGGCGCGGAGGTCGCGTTGCCTGCCCGACAGGGTCGGCTCATGCACCAGAAGCCCTTCGGTGATGACCTGGCCGACGGTCATGCGCGGCGACAGCGAACCGAACGGGTCCTGAAAGACCAGCTGCAATTCGCGCCGCAGCGGCCGCATGGCCTGGCGGTCGGCGGCAGAAATATCGCGATCGCCAAAGCGGATGAGCCCATCGCTTGGCAGGAGCCGCAGCAGGGCTCGGCCGAGCGTCGATTTTCCTGAACCGGATTCGCCGACGATGCCGATGGTCTGGTTGCGTTTCAGCCGTATCGAAATGTGGTCGACCGCGCGCAGGATCAGCGGCTCTCCGGCGAGAAACCCGCCGCCGATCTTGAAGGTCACTTCGACATTCCTGCCTTCGAGCAGGACGGGCGCATTTGGCGGTGGCGGCGCCTTGGTTCCGGTCGGCTCGGCGGCCAACAGCATCTTGGTATAGGCATGCTGCGGATTGACGAAGATCGCTTCCGCCTCGCCCTCCTCGACGACTTCGCCGTAACGCATGACATAGACCCGGTCGGCAAAGCGCCGGACAATGCCGAGATCGTGGGTGATGAAGACGATCGCCATGCCAAGCTTGCGCTGCAGTTCGGCGAGCAGCATGAGGATCTGCGCCTGGATGGTCACGTCGAGCGCGGTCGTCGGTTCGTCTGCGATCAGTATGTCGGGATCGTTGGCCAGCGCCATGGCGATCATGACCCGCTGTCGCTGGCCACCCGACAATTCGTGCGGATAGGATTTCATCCGCCGCTCGGGATCGGGAATATGGACCAGCCGCAAGAGCTTGAGCGCCTCTTCGCGTGCTTGCGCCGCGCCAAGCCCACGATGCCGGCGGATCGGTTCGATCAGCTGGTTGCCGATCGAATAGAGCGGATCGAGCGAGGTCATCGGCTCCTGGAAGATCATGCTGATCTTGCGGCCGCGGACTTGGTTGAGCTCGGACTTGTGCAGGGCCAAAAGGTTGCGGCCGCGATAGTCGACGACGCCCGTCGCCTCGCCGTTCGAGGCCAGCAGGCTCATCGCCGCCATCATCGTCTGGCTTTTGCCGGAACCGGATTCGCCGACCACGGCAACGGTTTCGCCTGCATTGACGTGGATGTTGATGCCCTTGACCGCCTCGACCACGCCGTCAAGCGTGCGGAAGCGGACGCGAAGGTCCTTGACGCTGAGGATTGTTTCGGAAGCGATCATCTCAACGGTCCCTCGGGTCGAGCGCGTCCCGCAGGCCGTCGCCGACGAAATTCAGCGCGAACAGCGTCGAGACAAGGAAAAATGCTGGGAACAAAAGCAGCCAGTTGGCGGTGCCGATGTTCTTGGCGCCGGTCGAGATCAGCACGCCCCAGCTGGTCATCGGTTCCTGCACGCCGAGCCCGAGGAACGACAGAAAACTCTCCAGGATGATGACCTGCGGCACCAGCAGCGTCATATAGATGACCACTGGGCCAAGCAGGTTGGGAATGACGTGGCGGATCAGAATGCCGCGCTGGCCTATGCCCATCGCCTCCGCCGCCTGGACATATTCCTGCCGCCGGATCGACAGCGCCTGTCCGCGCACGATGCGCGCCATGTCGAGCCACAGCACGGCGCCGACCGCCAGGAACATCAGCACGAAGTTCCGGCCGAAGAACACCACCAGCATAATGACGAAGAAAATGAACGGCAGCGAATAGAGCACATCGACAATGCGCATCATCACCTCGTCTATCCTGCCGCCGGCAAGGCCGGACGCAGCGCCGTAGAGCACGCCGATGACGCCCGCAACGACCCCGGCGAGCAGGCCGATGGCCAGCGAGATGCGCCCGGCCATCAGCGTCCGCGACAGGAGATCGCGGCCAGTATTGTCGGTGCCGAACAGGAAATATTGCTGCCTGATTGAAGCGCTCATCACCGCTTCAAGGCCGTCAGCCGATTTGCTCTCTATCTTGGTGTTGTCGAAGGCATCGGAACGGTCGAGGTAGCGGACATTGCGGTCGTCGATCGGCTTGCGCGATGTGACGGTGACGAAGATGCGATTGTCTTCCTGCCGCCACTGCTTGATGTCGACCCGCATGCGCTTGATCGCCTCGTTGAGCGCGGTTTCTATCTTGTCGGGCTTCGGATAGGCCGACAAGCTCGGCGGCATGCGCACATAGTCGGCGTAGATGGTGGTGTATCGATGCGGCACCAAAGAGGGTCCGAACACGCTGAGGATCGCGATGAAGGCAAGATAATACAGGCTGAACATGGCGGCGCGGTTGGCCTTGAGGCGCGCCCAGGCATCGCCCCACAGGGAACGGCCGACGATGGCCGGAGCGGTGGCTGCGATGTCAGTCATAGCGCACCCTCGGATCGACGAAGGCATACATGACGTCGACGATCAGGTTGAAGACGATGGTGAACAGCGCGATGACCACCACGGTGCCCATGACCAGCGTGTAGTCACGGTTGAGCGCGGCCTCGACGAAATAGCGGCCGATGCCGGGAATGGAAAAGATCGTCTCGACGATGATCGAGCCGGTGAGCAGTGCCGCCGCCGCCGGGCCGGTGAAGGAGACGATCGGCAATATGGCACCGCGCAGCGCATGCTTGACGACCACCGACCAGTCCGACAGGCCGAGCGCACGTGCGGTGCGAATGTGGTGCGAGCGCAATGATTCGATCATCGAGCCGCGCATCAGGCGGGCGACGATGGCGATCTGCGGCAAGGCGAGGGTCAGCACAGGGCCGATCTTGTTGAGCAGGGCGCCATCGCCCCAGCCGCCGATCGGCAGCAGTTTCCAGGTCAGACCGAACAGAAGCTGGATAACCGGCGCGATGACGAAGGTCGGAATGGTGCTGCCGGCGGTCGCCAGAGCGATCACCGAATAGTCGGCAAGCTTGTTCTGGTTGAGCGCGGCAATGGTGCCGAGGAGGCCGCCGAGCAGCAGCGCCAGGATCAGGGCCGAGGCGCCGATCTGGATCGAAACGGGCAGGCCCCTGGCAAACAATTCGCCGACAGTGAAATCCGGCATGTTGTAGCTCGGACCGAAATTGCCGCGCAGCAGATTGCCGAGATAGTGGACATATTGCAGCCAGAGCGGGTCGTTGAGACCGAACTGCGCTTCGAGATTGGCCTTGATCTCGGGGCTCAGGCCCCGCTCCTGATTGAACGGGCCGCCAGGCGCAACGCGTATCAGGAAGAACGCCATGGTCACGATGACCAACAGCGTCGGAATGGCGGTCAGAAGCCGCCGGAATACGTAACGCAGCATCGGTTCCCCGCTTTGCTAGCAAACCGGGACCGCCGCCCCTAACGCATGACCCGAGCCGAAGGTCCGGAGAGGATCACGTGCAAAATCAAGGCGTTACCGCGCCCTATGCGCGCCCCAAAGGACGCGCGGCGCTGTAAGGAGCGGCAGCCCGGCCAAGGAGATCAGTCCTTGGAGATGAAGCGGGACGGATGCACATCCATGACGTTGTCCTCGAAGCCATGAAGCTTCGGAGAAACGATATCCTTGTAGCTATAGTAGAGAAGCGGGATGTTGCCGACGTCATCGACGAGGATGCGCTCAGCCTCGGCGAGTTCTTTCATGCGCTCTTCGGGCTTGCCGCCGGCGGCGGCCGCCTCGTCCATGGCCTTCTCGAATTCCGGGCTGTTGTAGCCCGAATAGTTGTTGCCGCTTGCCTTGCGGGAGATGCCGAGGAAGGTTTCCGGATCCTTGTAGTCCGCAATCCAGCCGGCACGCGCCACGTCGTAGTCGCCCTTCTGCTCAAGGAAGGAGTAGTGGGTCTTGGTGTCGGTGTTGAGCAGCGTGATTTCGACGCCGAGCGGCTTCAACTGCTCCTGGATGGCGACTGCAGTGTTCTTGTGGTTTTCCGACGTGTTGTAGCGGATTTCCATCTTCAGCGGTTTCTCGGGCGTATAGCCAAGCTTCTCGAGTACCTTCTTGGCCTCATCCTCGCGGTCGATCTGCGACATGTCCGCGTATTTGGCCATTGCCGGCGTATAGCCCTCAATGCCCGGAGGCACCATCGAATAGCCGGGCAGCATTGAGTTCTGCCAGACCTTTTCGGCAAGGAAATCGCGGTCGACTGCCATGGAGATGGCATTGCGCAGTTCGACGTTGTCCCACGGAGCCTTGTCGGTCTTGATCGAAAAATAGTAGGTGCCGAGGTAAGGTCCAACGCGAATCTGATCGCCAAACTTGGCCTTGAGATCGGCGAGCTGCTCGGTCGGGAGGTCGTCGTAGCTGTCGAGTTCGCCGGCCTCGAAGCGCTTTATCGCCGACGAACGATCTTCGGTCGGGATGTAGTTGACGACGTCGAGCTTGACGCTCGCAGCATCCCAGAATTTCGGATTCTTGACCAGTTTGATGTGGTCGTTGGGAACCCACTCCGCCAGGGTAAAGGGGCCGTTGGAGACCAGATTGCCCGGCTTGATCCAATCGGCGCCGAGCTTGTCAATGGACGCCTTGCTGACCGGATAAGTCGCCTGGTGGGTCAGCATTTCAAGGAAATAGGGCGTGGGCGCCTTCAGCGTCACTTCCAGAGTATTTGCGTCGATTGCCTTGACGCCCATCTCCTCCGGCTTCGCCTTCTTGGTGTTCACCTCCTCGGCGTTCTTCACGGGATAGAGCATCGAAGCATATTCGGCGCCGGTGGCCGGATCTTCCAGCCGATGAAACGCGTAGACGAAGTCATCTGCCGTGACCGGGCTACCATCCGACCAGACACCGTCCTTGCGCAGCTTGAAGGTGTAGACGGTGCCGTCGTCCGATACAGTCCAGCTTTCGGCGGCGCCCGGAATGACGTTCGCCTTCTGGTCTTGCATGACCAGCCCCTGGAACAGGTCACGCAATACAG
Organism: Mesorhizobium sp. L48C026A00; assembly: GCF_000502375.1. Classification (NCBI taxonomy): domain Bacteria; kingdom Pseudomonadati; phylum Pseudomonadota; class Alphaproteobacteria; order Hyphomicrobiales; family Phyllobacteriaceae; genus Mesorhizobium; species Mesorhizobium sp. L48C026A00. Next base: position 257,604 of record NZ_AYWU01000009.1, read on the forward strand.
CGGCTTCGTATATTGTCGAGGTCTTGTGCGGGTCGAGCGACTCCGATTCGGCGGCGGTGCCGCGGTTGTAGACGACCTCGGCGAAGGCTGGCGTGTAGAACGTGCCGGCGGCCAAAGCCATGGTTGTGGCGAACACCGTCGCCTTCAGCATGTTTTTCAGCATGAAGTTCTCCCTGTCGAGGCGGCCGTTCAGCTGCGCCTCTTGAGTGTTGACGCCCCGAAGCCGATTAGCTGGCCCTTTGAGCGCGCCGCCGGTTCCCTTTCCGGCAGCTGGTGGGCAAACAGTAACGTGGTGATTTTTTATTTCAACAGACTCGTGAGGTCACCCTAAGTAAGGCGCAGCAACAGCCACTGCGCGGCCGGCAGAACAGCGGTCAAAACCATGGACCGAGCCTTCCAGCTACGCAAAAGCAGCTCGGCCACGCCTCGGCCGAGCGATGACTCGCAGATACCAGCGCCGACGTCCGGTGAATCTCACCAAGGCCTCTTGAGAAAGCCCCTCCCCGTTACGCGCCAAACAGCCGCCGGTCCCAGTAGACCGGCTGGTGCAGGCCTGTGTGGATCTTTGAAAACTCCGGATGCGCCGGATTGATCAGCACATTGCAATCGAGACGCGCCACGACACTCGGCACCAGCAGGATGGCGCTGCGCCGTTCTAAACACCAGGTTTCGCCGAATCCCTGGCTCACCATCGCCGGCATCGTGTCCCAGCCGGGCAGTGACGGCTGGGAAAAGACCTCGTAGCTCAGTCCGCGCGGGATTGTGATTTCAATGTAGTGCTGGTTGGGCGGCAGTCGGCCGCTGCCATGCACCAGCTTTTCCAACAGGGCCGTCGAATAGTGCTCGCTGGTGTAGATGACAGGACTTCCGGGCGTGTTCCATCGCCCTGGCGCGATTGTCGAGCCGGTCGCGTCGAAGATCGGGTAGGTGCCGGCCGGATCGCCGATGCGAAAGGACGATAGCGTGCGATCGAGAGTCTGCGCCGTCACGCAGCACTGCCGTACTTCAGACCTGCGAGGATATCGACCACCATTTCGGCACCGAACTCGCTCATGATAACGACGTCGATCGGTCGCTTGTCCTCAATCATCGGGTGCGGCCGAAACAG